>JALYNK010000103.1 GCA_030773235.1 Actinomycetota bacterium
GCCCGGGGTCGCCGGCGTGCAGCACCGCGTGCTCGAGCCCGACCGCGGTCGCGGCCAGCCCGAGCGCCAGCGGCAGGTGCGCGTAGAGGTAGATGTCGTGCACGCCGCGCGTTGTCGTGTCGTCGTCCTCCTCGAGCAGCCGGCGCTTGGCCACCCCGCCGGAGTAGTCGAAGTAGAGCCACCACAGTTGCGCGGCCACCAGGAACGCGAGTCCCGCGGCCAGCGCCGCGGCACCCGTCCAGTGCGCCTCGTGCAGACCCGTGACGACGCCCGCCACCGACTCGCCCAGCACGAGGATGACGAACAGCGCGAACCGCTCCGGCAGGTGCTCGGCGTGCAGGGGCACTCCGCCGCGCGTGCGGGCGGCCAGGGCGGGGGCCACCAGGTCGACGCCGAGGCCGACCGCCCACAGCACGTAGCGCCCCGGTGCGGGTACGGCGGCGCTGACGAGGAACACGGCCGCGCCGATGCTGTGCCCGACCAGGTACGGCCGGATGTTGGGCCGGGCCTCGGGGACGTGCCGCCAGGCGCGCAGGTAGCCGAGGACCAGCACGACCCGCACCAGCGCGTAGCCCAGGGCGAACCACCGCCCCGGGGTGGCGGCCACCTCGGTCACGCTGGCCGCCATCGCGACGACGCCGGCCATGCCGAGCAGCGTGAGCAGGCGGAAGACGACGTCGTCGGTGTCGAACCGGTTCGCGTACAGCGTCGTGCTCGCCCAGGACCACCAGCCGAGCGTCAGCAGCGCGGCGAACGCGGCCGCGCTGGACCAGGAGGGCTCGCCCAGCAGGTCTGCGGTCTGCGCGACGAAGAGCACGAGCGCCAGGTCGAAGAACAGCTCCAGGCGCGTGGCGCTGCGGTTGTCGTCCTGGTTGAGGTCCGGCGGCCGGACCAGCTGGTGCTGTTCCCGCTCCTCGGCGTCCAAGCGCTGCTCGGTCACGGAGTCCCCTCGGTCGGCGTCGGCCGGGGCCTACCCGCTGTCGCCGCCTCCCGCCCCGGTGCGACGGCTGCTCGTCAGGGTGTCGCCCGCCACGGTGGCGGCGATCGCCGCCAGGTGGGCGAGCCGGAGCAGCTCGGAGCGGCGGAAGCTCGGGCCGCCGGGCCGGGCGACGAGCACGACCTGGTCGGGTCCGAGGGGCACCGCCGCCACCTGCGTGGCGAGCCGGCGCCACTCCTCCGGGAGGTCCTCGTCGTCGTCGTCCAGCGCGCGGGGGGTGTCGAGCGGGAGCCACGGCAGGACGAGGCCGTCGGTCGGCGGCGCCCCGGGGCTCGCGGCGACCGCGACGAGCTCCGGCCCCGCCTCGCGCCGCGGGACTTGGGCGACGAGGGCCCAGCCGGCGCGGAAGGCGCTCGGCAGGCAGCGCGCCAGGACCGCTGCGGCGTCCCCCGGCGCGGCGGCGAGCTCGTCGAGCAGCTCGAGGTCGCGGTGCAGGTCGCTGCTGCCGGCGTACGGCCGCAGCGAGTCCACGACGACGCCCGGCACCGACTGCGCGCTGGTGATGAGCGTGTCCGCCAGCCCGCCCGGAGGCAGCGCGACGAGCAGGTCGTCGACGGCCCTGCCGGCGCTGCGCTCGACGACGTCGAGGCTGAGGATGTCGGCACCCACCTCGCCGAGCGCGGTCGCGACGGCGCCGAGCGTGCCCGGCCGGTCGGGGAGCACGACGCGCAGCAGGTACGACACGCGGTCCAGCCTGCCGTCCCGGTGTTGCGGGCGTGTTGCGGCGCGCTCGCACGCCGCGGCGCCGCAGGGGCCCGGGTGCGTCCCGACCTAGAGTGGGACGCCCGTCCGCACCCGGCCCTGGGGGAGAGGCATGCCCGACACCGCCGCGAGCGGTCCCGCGTCCGCCGGGATCAGCCGCGACGACGCCGCGCACCTCGCCCGGCTCGCCCGGCTCGCGCTCGACGACGCCGAGCTCGACGCTCTCGCCGCGCAGCTCGACGTCATCCTGTCCGCGGTGGCGGCGATCCAGGAGGTCACGGACGCCGCGGACGTGCCGCCCACGTCGCACGCCGTACCGCTGGAGAACGTCCTGCGGCCCGACGGGGTCAGGCCGTCGTTGCCGCGCGACGTGGTGCTCGCTGCCGCGCCGCAGGCCGAGGACGGCCGCTTCCGGGTGCCCCGGATCCTGGACGACGACGTGGTGAGCGGGGACGCATGACCGAGCTCACCCGGCTCACCGCCGCCCAGACCGCCGGGGCGATCACCGCCCGCGAGGTGAGCGCGGTGGAGGTCGCGCAGGCCCATCTCGACCGCATCGCGCAGGTCGACGAC
Source organism: Actinomycetota bacterium (assembly GCA_030773235.1). Lineage (GTDB taxonomy): Bacteria > Actinomycetota > Actinomycetes > Mycobacteriales > SCTD01 > JALYNK01. The sequence continues at coordinate 2,273 of JALYNK010000103.1, forward strand.
CGCGTGCACGCCTTTCTGCACGTCGACGCCGACGGCGCGCTGGCGCAGGCGCGGCGCGTCGACGCGGGGGAGCTGACCGGGCCGCTCGCCGGGGTGCCGCTGGCGCTCAAGGACGTGCTGTGCACCGAGGGCGTGCCCACGACCTGCGGCAGCCGGGTCCTCGAGGGCTGGCGCCCTCCGTACGACGCGACCGTCAGCGCCCGGCTCAAGGCGGCGGGCGTTGTCGTGGTCGGCAAGACGAACATGGACGAGTTCGCGATGGGTTCGTCCACCGAGCACAGCGCGTACGGGCCCACCCACAACCCCTGGGACCTGACCCGCACGCCCGGTGGCTCCGGCGGCGGGTCGAGCGCCGCGGTCGCCGCGTTCGAGGCGCCGCTCGCGGTCGGCACCGACACGGGCGGCTCGATCCGCCAGCCGGCGGCGGTCACCGGCACCGTCGGCGTCAAGCCGACGTACGGCGGGGTGTCCCGGTACGGGCTCGTGGCCTTCTCCAGCAGCCTCGACCAGGCGGGGCCGTGCGCCCGCACGGTGCTCGACGCGGCGCTGCTGCACGAGGTGATCGGCGGGCACGACCCGAACGACTCGACCTCGATCCCCGAGCCTGTGCCGCCGGTCGTCGAGGCCGCGCGCGCGGCAGACGTGCGCGGGCTGCGCGTCGGCGTGGTGCGCGAGCTCGGCGGCGAGGGCTACTCGGCCGGCGTGCAGCAGCGCTTCGACGAGGCGGTGCAGGTGCTGCGCGACCTCGGCGCCCAGGTGCGCCAGGTGAGCTGCCCGCACTTCATCTACGCGCTGCCGGCGTACTACCTGATCGCGCCGTCGGAGGCGAGCAGCAACCTCGCCCGCTTCGACGCGGTCCGCTACGGCCTGCGGATCGGCGACGACGGCGTGCGCTCGCTCGAGGAGGTGCAGGCGCTGACCCGCGGGCAGGGGTTCGGGGCCGAGGTCAAGCGGCGCATCATGCTCGGGACGTACGCCCTGTCGAGCGGCTACTACGACGCCTACTACGGCCAGGCGCAGAAGGTCCGCACCCTCATCACCCGCGACTTCACCGCGGCGTTCGAGCAGGTCGACGTCCTCGTGTCGCCGGCCGCGCCGACGGTGGCGTTCCCGCTCGGCGACAAGGTCGGCGACCCGCTGGCGATGTACCGGCAGGACCTCGCGACGATCCCGGCGAACCTCTACGGAGGTCCGGCGATGTCGGTGCCGTGCGGGTTGTCCGACGGTCTGCCCGTCGGCCTGCAGGTCATGGCGCCGACTCTGCGCGACGACCTGCTGTACCGCGTCGGAGCGGCGTACGAGGCCGCGCGCCCGGCGCCCGTCCCGCCTCTGGACTGGGAGACCGCGTGACCGCCGTGCTGCCCGACCGCGTCGACTACGCCGAGGCGCTGCGCGAGTTCGCGCCGGTGCTGGGGCTCGAGACCCACGTCGAGCTCAGCACCGCCAGCAAGATGTTCTGCGGCTGCGCCACCACGTTCGGCGCGGAGCCGAACACGCAGACCTGCCCGGTCTGTCTCGGGCTGCCCGGTGCGCTGCCGGTCGCCAACGCCCAGGCGGTCGAGTCGACGATCCGCATCGGGCTGGCGCTGAACTGCAGCATCGCTCCGTGGTGCCGCTTCGCGCGCAAGAACTACTTCTACCCGGACATGCCGAAGAACTTCCAGACCAGCCAGTACGACGAGCCGCTGTGCACCGACGGCTTCCTCGACGTGGTGGTCGGCGGCGAGACGGTGCGGGTGCCGATCGAGCGCGTGCACCTGGAGGAGGACACCGGCAAGACGCTGCACGTGGGCGGCGCGACCGGGCGGATCTCGGGGGCCTCGCACTCGCTGGTCGACTGCAACCGGGCCGGCATCCCGCTCGTCGAGATCGTCACCAAGCCGGTCGCCGGCACGGGGGAGCGCGTCGCCGAGGTGGCACGGGCGTACGTCACGGAGCTGCGCGACGTGCTGCGCGGGCTCGGGGTGTCGGACGTGCGCATGGAGCAGGGCTCGCTGCGCTGCGACGTCAACGTGTCGCTGCACCGGCCGGACGAGCCCTGGGGCACCCGCACGGAGACCAAGAACGTCAACAGCCTGCGGTCGGTGGAGCGCGCCGTGCGCTTCGAGGTCGAGCGGCAGGCGGCGCGGCTGCGCGCCGGCGAGCGGGTCGTGCAGGAGACCCGGCACTTCTCCGAGGCCACGGGCACGACGGCGCCGGGGCGGTCCAAGGAGGAGGCGACCGACTACCGGTACTTCCCGGAGCCCGACCTCGTGCCGGTGGCGCCCGACCCCGAGCTCGTGGCACGGCTGCGCGCCGAGCTGCCCGAGGCGCCGTCGGTGCGCCGGCGGGCGGTGGTGGAGCGGTTGGGGCTGTCCGAGCTCGACGCGCAGGCCGCGGTCAACGCTGGCGTGCTCGACCTGGTGCTGGCCACCGTGGAGGCCGGCGCGTCCGCGGCCGAGGCCCGCAACTGGTGGCTCGGGCCGCTCGCGCAGGCGGCCAACGCGCGCGGCGTCGAGCCCGCCGGCCTGCCCGTGACGCCCGCGCAGGTCGCCCGGCTCGTCGCGCTGGTCGCGGAGGGGACGCTCACCGCGGGCCTGGCCCGGCAGGTGCTCGACGGGGTGCTGGCCGGCGAGGGCGACCCGGACGCGGTGGTCGCCGCCCGCGGGCTCGCCGTCGTGTCGGACGAGGGCGCGCTCGGCGAGGCCGTCGACGCCGCGCTCGCCGCGCAGCCGGAGGTCGCCGCCAAGGTGCGCGGCGGCAAGGTGCAGGCGGTCGGCGCGCTCGTCGGTGCGGTCATGAAGGCCACCCGCGGGCAGGCCGACGCCGCGGTGGTGCGGCGGCTGCTGCTGGAGCGGCTGGGCGTCGAGGCCTGACGCCCTGGCGGGTGCGGTCGGGCGGTCAGCGCCCACCGGGCCAGTCGGTCGGCAAGCGCCCGGCCACCCGCTCGCTGCCCCGCGGCTCGCGCACCGCGTCCACGGGGTCCGCCTCGGGCTCGCCGGGCTCCGGCGCGTACCCCGCCGCCTGCCGGTCCACCCGGCGGCGGGCGAGCAGCACAGCGTTGAGCTCGGCCCCGAACAGCAGCCCGAGGCAGAGCAGGTACATCCAGGTCATGACGATGAGGCCGCCACCGAGCGCTCCGAAGACCGGTGAGGCGTTGAGAGCGACCGACAGGTAGAGGTTGAAGCCGGCGGACGCGGCCAGCCACAGCACCGCGCTGAGCAGCGCGCCCGGCAGCCCGCTCCGCCACGGGCCGGCGCGGTCGGGGCAGACGTGGAACAGCGTCGTCGCCCACAGCACGAGCGCCACGAAGGCCACCGGCCAGCGCACGTACGACCAGAGGACGGCGTACTCGCCGTCGAGACCGACGCGCGCGACGACGTCCTCGGCGGCGAACAGCGGCCCCACGACGACGAGCGTGATGACGAGAACGGCCACCAGAACGCTGCCGAGGCCGATCAGCAGCCCCAGCCAGCGGCGTTTCCACCAGCCGCGGGTGTCGTAGACGTCGTACGCCAGCGTGACGGTGTTGAGGACGGACGCGAACGCGGTGGCCAGGCTGAACAGCGCGAGACCCAGCGCGAGCGTCAGAGTGTTGAACGGCGTCTCGAACAGGTCGCGCGCGGTCTGGATCGCGGGGTCCGCGCGGTCGGTGAGCAGGTCCTGCACGACGCCGAGCGCGAAGTCCTCGACGCGCTGCGCGTTGTCCCGCCCGATGATCAGCGAGAGCTGGCCGAGCACGGCGGCGACGACGATGAGCACCGGGAAGATCGTCAGCACCGCCATGAAGGCGTTCTCGCCGGCGAGCCCCA
>JALYNK010000104.1 GCA_030773235.1 Actinomycetota bacterium
CTCTGGGTCGTCGAGCAGCCGTCCGACGGCCGCGGCGAGCGCCTCGGGGTCGCCCGGCGGGACGTGCAGCGCCGTCTCGCCGTCCGGCCCCACCACCTCAGGCAGCGCGCCGGCGGTGGTGGCGACCAGCGGCGTGGCGCAGGCCAGCGCCTCCACCGCGGGCAGGCTGAACCCCTCGTACAGGCTCGGGACGACCGCGACCTCGGCGCTGCCGAGGAGCTGGACGAGGTCGGGCTCGGCCAGCCCGGACACGAAGCGCACCGCGTCGCCGAGGCCCAGCCGCTCGACCGTCTGCTCGGCGAGGCCGCCCTCGCGCGGACGGCCCACCACCACCAGCTCGACGGTCCGCTCGGTGCGCAGCTTGGCCACGGCCTCGAGCAGCGGGACGAGCCCCTTGACCGCGACGTCGGCGCTGGTCGTCGCGACGATCCGCCCGGGCACGCGCGGCACCGCGGGCGGCCGGAAGACGTCGGTCTGCACGCCGACGGGGACCACCGTCAGCCGCTCGCCGGCGACCTGGAAGTCGCGGCGCACGTCGTCGTACGACGAGCTGCTGACGGTGAGGACGGCGGGCAGCGCGCGCAGGACGCGGCCCTGCATCCGCAGGAAGGAGTACCAGCGGCGGACCGACAGGCGTCGCCGGCGGGTCGTCGCCTGCGCCAGGTCGTGGTCGCGGTCGACGGTGATCGGGTGGTGGCAGGTCGCGACCACCAGGTGCCCGTCGCGCTGCAGGCCGATCAGGCCGTAGCCCAGGCCCTGGTTGTCGTGCACGACGTCCGGGCGCGTCGCGCGGCGGCGCAGCTCGTGCCAGGCGCGCAGCGAGAAGGTCAGGGGCTCGGGGAACGCGGCCGTGCACATCAGGGCGAACTCGAGGACGTCGAGAAGGCTGCGGAAGTCGCGCAGCCGTGGGACGCGGAACGGGTCCGGCTCGCGGTAGAGGTCCAGGCCGGGCAGGCGGGTGAGCCGCAGGCCGGGCACCTCGTCGAGCTCGGGGTATGGCGGGCCGGAGACGACCTCGACGTCGTGGCCGAGCCGCGCGAGCTCGCGGGACAGGTGCCGGACGTAGACGCCCTGGCCACCGCAGTGCGGCTTGCTGCGGTACGACAGCAGCACGACGTTCAGCGCCGGCCCGCCGTCGGCCGCCGGTGGCTGGAGCTCGTCCGCCGCAGGTGGCGGCACGGGCGTCGCCACCTGCGGGCACCTCCGGGAGCTGGTCACGTGCGGCCGACATTAGCGGCCCTGCGCTCCTGAGCCCGGCGGCAGCGCCCCGCCGCCCGCCCGGTCGAACGCCTCGGTCAGGCGGAGCACGACCCCCAGCGCGAGCTGCCGCTGCGCTGAGCACGGACCTCGCGCACGATGCGGTCGCGCTGCCCCCGGGTGAGCCGCAGCGGGCCCGGGTGCCGGCGCAGGTGCTCCAGCGCGGCCTCGGCCTGCTGCCAGGGGCTCGTCGGGTACTCGGTCATGACGGTGATCCTCTCACTCGGCGATCGGGATGTCGACGGTCGCGCCCGGGCTCCGCCTCGTCGGTGTCCCAGGCGACGAGGTCGACGAGCAGTCGCGTCAGCGCCGCCGCGAGCGCCTCGAGCGCGCGGCGCGAGGCCGGCTCGGCGGGGTCGGCACGCGGGTCGGAGCTGGCCGCGCTGACCACCCCGATCGGTCGCCACGCCGTGTTGAGCAGTGGGACCGCGAGCACCGCGGTCAGCCGCGCGAACGCCTCCTCGGGCTTGTCGGGCAGGTCGCGCACGTCCTCGCGCAACGCATCGCCCCGTCCGGCCTGCACCTGGGCGCGTTGGAACGCCCGTCCGACGACACCTCTGCCGGGGTCCCAGCCGCGCACCCAGGCGTCGTCGGGGTCGTCGTGCTCCACCACCGGCAGCAGGCGACCGGTGTCGTCCGGGACGTAGAGGTGGAGCCGGAACCCGGCGAGCTCGGGAAAGCGCGTGCCGGCACCGGCGAGCGCGAGCTGCAGCCCGAGCAGTCGGGCCGCGGCCACCGCGCTCTCGTGCGACGCCCCGGCGGGCGCGCCGGCGGCGAGGTCGGCGCTCTCCCCCGCCGTCGCCCCGGCCCCCTGCCGCCGGAACCGCACGCCACCGGCCTCCACCTCGCTGACGTACGGCACGAGGAGCAGTCCCAGCAGCACGGCGAGCGCGGGCCAGAGCGGGTCGGCCAGCCGCAGGTCCTGCAGCCTGTCGAGCCCGTCGAGGGCCAGCAGCACAGCGCGCACGAGCACCACCACGGCGGCGATGCCGACCGCCGTGCGGTAGGCGCCGGGTCCGACGCTGCTCCTGCGCGGGCTCACCGGCGGACCGTACGTCTCGCCACCGACAGTTGTGCGCCGCGCGCCGGGGCGGTGGCGGCAGCGCGCTGAGGACGCTCCGGGTCAGCGGACCCCGGCGGCGTCCATGCCCCGCAGCTCCTTCTTGAGCTCGGCGACCTCGTCCCGCAGCCGGGCGGCGAGCTCGAACGAGAGCTCGCGGGCGGCCTCGTGCATCTGGTCCTGCAGCTGCTGGATGAGCTGCGCGAGCTCGGTGCGCGGCATGCCTGCCAGCTGCTCGGCGTGCCGTCCGGCGCTGCCGCTGCGACTGGACATGCCGGGCACCGGGCTCTTGCCGCGGGACTGCTGGCGCCCCGCACCGCCGACCAGCTCGCCCTCGGCGCCCTCGCGGACGAGGTCGTCGAGGATGTCCGCCACCCGCTTGCGCAGCGGCTGGGGGTCGACCCCGCGCTCGGTGTTGTAGGCGATCTGCTTGGCCCGGCGACGGCTCGTCTCGTCGATCGCCTTGGCCATGCTCGGCGTGATCGTGTCCGCGTACATGTGCACCTGGCCGGACACGTTGCGCGCGGCGCGGCCGATGGTCTGGATGAGGCTGGTGCCGCTGCGCAGGAAGCCCTCCTTGTCGGCGTCGAGGATCGACACGAGCGACACCTCGGGCAGGTCGAGCCCCTCGCGCAGCAGGTTGATGCCGACCAGCACGTCGTACTCGCCCTTGCGCAGCTCCTTGAGGAGCTCGATGCGCCGGATCGTGTCGACCTCGGAGTGCAGGTAGCGGACCCGCACCCCCAGCTCGAGCAGGTAGTCGGTCAGGTCCTCGGACATCTTCTTCGTGAGCGTCGTGACGAGCACCCGCTCGTCGCGCTCGGCGCGGACCCGGATCTCGTGCACGAGGTCGTCGATCTGCCCCTTGGTGGGCTTGACGACGATCTCCGGGTCGACCAGGCCGGTCGGCCGGATGACCTGCTCCACGACGTCGTCGCGCACGTGGCTGAGCTCGTACGGCCCGGGTGTGGCCGACAGGTGCACCGTCTGCCCGACCCGCTCGAGGAACTCCTCCCACTTCAGCGGTCGGTTGTCCATCGCGCTCGGCAGGCGGAAGCCGTGGTCGACGAGCGTGCGCTTGCGACTGCGGTCGCCCTCGTACATGCCACCGATCTGCGGCACGGTCACGTGCGACTCGTCGATGACGAGCAGGAAGTCCTCGGGGAAGTAGTCGAGCAGCGTGTGCGGCGCCGTCCCCTGCGCACGGCCGTCGATGTGGCGCGAGTAGTTCTCGATGCCGTTGCAGAACCCGACCTGGCGCATCATCTCGATGTCGTACGTCGTGCGCATGCGCAGCCGCTGCGCCTCCAGCAGCTTGCCGCGCTTCTCGAGCACCACCAGCTGGTCGGCCAGCTCGGCCTCGATCGCCGCGACGGCGCGCTCCATGCGCTCCGGCCCCGCGACGTAGTGCGTGGCCGGGAAGACGTACACCTCCTCGTGCTCCTCGACGATCTCGCCGGTGAGCGGGTGGAGCGTCATCACGCGCTCGATCTCGTCGCCGAACATCTCGACACGGACGGCGAGCTCCTCGTACACGGGGAACACCTCGACCGTGTCGCCGCGCACCCGGAACGTGCCACGGGTGAAGGCGAGGTCGTTGCGCGTGTACTGCACGTCGACGAACTTGCGCAGCAGCTGGTCGCGCTCGATGCAGTCGCCGACCCGCAGGCGCACCATGCGGTCGACGTACTCCTGCGGGGTGCCGAGGCCGTAGATGCAGGAGACCGAGGCGACGACGATGACGTCGCGCCGGGTGAGCAGGCTCATCGTGGCGCTGTGCCGCAGCCGCTCGACCTCCTCGTTGACCGAGGAGTCCTTCTCGATGTAGGTGTCGGTCTGCGGGACGTAGGCCTCGGGCTGGTAGTAGTCGTAGTAGCTGACGAAGTACTCGACGGCGTTGTGCGGCAGCAGCTCGCGGAACTCGTTGGCGAGCTGGGCGGCCAGCGTCTTGTTCGGCGCCATGACCAGCGTCGGGCGCTGGACCCGCTCGACGAGCCAGGCCGTCGTGGCGCTCTTGCCCGTGCCGGTGGCGCCCAGCAGCACGACGTCGGGCCGGCCCTCGGCCAGTCGTCGCTCGAGCTCGTCGATCGCCGCCGGCTGGTCGCCGGCGGGCTGGTACTCCGACACCACCTGGAACCGCCGCCCGGTCCGGACAACGTCGGTCGCCAGGCGCGGGACGGTGGGGCGCGGACCGTGGGCCAGCGGAGCTGCCGTGGGCGCGGGGGGTGTCACGGGCCCACGGTAGGTCGGGGGTCCGACAGTCCGCGCGGCTCGCGGTGCGCTCTCAGCGGACGGCGATGAGCTGCTCCCAGAGGGCGTCCACCTGCCGCTCGAGGTCCTCGCGCGCACCGTCGTTGTGGACGACGTGCGTGGCGACGGCGAGCTTGTCGGCGAGCGGAGCCTGCGCCGCGATCCGGGCCTGCGCGTCGTCCTCGGTCATGCCGCGCAGGTGGACGAGCCGGTGCAGCTGCGTCTCCGGGCGCGCGGCGACGACCACCACGGCGTCGTAGTGGTCGGCGAGGCCGTTCTCGACCAGCAGCGCTACGTCGTGGACGACGAGCCGAGCGCCCGCGCGCTCCGCCGCCGCGAACTCCTCGCGCGTCCGCTCGGCGACGAGCGGGTGCACGACCGCGTTCAGCCGGGCCAGGGCGTCGGCGTCGCCGAAGACGATCCGGCCCAGCGCCGGCCGGTCGAGTGCGCCGTCCGGCGTCAGCACTCCCGGACCGAACTCGTCGACGACCGCGGCCAGCCCCGGCGTCCCCGGCGCGACGACCTCCCGGGCGAGCAGGTCGGCATCGACGACGACGGCGCCGCGTCCGGCCAGCAGCCCGCTGACCACGGACTTGCCGGACCCGATCCCACCCGTCAGGCCGACTCTGCGCACTCGCCCAGCATGCTGGACCGGTGCCCGACGATCCGAACGCGCTGCGGTCACCGGAACGCAGGAGAGCCCGCACCGCAGCGCGCTCGCGCTCCTGGTCGGGGTCGTGCTGGTCGTGGACAGCGCCGTCCGTCTCACGGATCCGCCCCGCGTCGTCCTCGGTCTGGTCGACGAGCCGGCGCACCTCGCCACCGCCGCGCTCCTGCTGGGCGCGGCGGTCGCCCTGCGCGCGCGACCGCTCCCCCGCGCGCTGCTGCTGTCCGCGCTCGCGATGTCGGTCCTCATCGACGTCGACCACGTGCCCATGGACCTGTTCGGCTCCGACGTGCTCACCGCCGGGACGCGCCGCCCCTACAGCCACTCCCTGACCACGCCGCTGGTGCTCGCCGCCGTCGCGGCACGGCTCCCCCGCGGCCGCGCGCGCCTGGTGCTCACCGGTGCCGCGCTCGGCGTGCTGCTCCACCTGTGGCGGGACCTGGCGACCGGCGGGGCCTCGCTGTTCTGGCCGCTGTCGCTGCGCAACCTGGCGACGCCGTACTGGCTCTACGCCGCGAGCCTCGTGCTCGCCGCGTCCCTGGCCGCCCGCCGGCGCTGACCCGACGCGCGGGAGCCCCCGCCGGCGGACCGGACGGGGGCTCCTGACGGACGGGACGGGCTACGCCCCGCCGGACAGCTTCTCGCGCAGCGCCTGCAGCGCCTCGTCGGTGGCCAGGGTGCCACCGACGCTGTCACCACCACCACCACCACCACCACCGCCACCGCCAGCGCCAGCGTCGGTGCGCGGCGCCGGGGCCTCGTCGCCCTCTGCCTCGCGACCGGTCACCGACGTGTACGACGTGGGCAGCGCGGCCTCGGCGTCG
>JALYNK010000105.1 GCA_030773235.1 Actinomycetota bacterium
AGCCGAGGCCGACGAGCGCCTCGGACAGCGTGTCCCGCCAGCCGGGCGCCGCGGGCTGCGGCGGCGGGGCCGCGGCGTCCCCCGGGGCCACCTTGTCCTTGAGCTCGAGCACGAGCCGCTGCGCCCCCTTGCGCCCGATGCCGGGGACGAGCGTGAGCGCGGCGAGGTCCTCGGTCTGCAGCGCGCGGCGCACGGCGTCCGGCGTGTGCACGGTGAGCACGGCCTGCGCGAGCCGTGGCCCCACTCCGCTGCTCGTCTGCAACAGCTCGAACAGGTCGCGCTCCTCGGCGTCGGCGAAGCCGTACAGCGTGAGGCTGTCCTCCCGCACGACCAGCGAGGTGGCGAGCTCCGCGTCGTCGCCCGGTCGCAGGCGGGCGCGCGTACCCGCGGTGACCTGCAGGAGGAGGCCGACCCCGCCGACGCGCAGCACCACGCCGCCGGACGGCAGCGCGGCGACCGTCCCCGCCACGCTGGCGATCATCGGAGCTGACGGGCAGCGGCGAGCCGGGCGAGCGCCGCTCCGCGCCACAGGTGGCAGACCGCGAGCGCCAGCGCGTCCGCGGCGTCGGCGGGACGAGGCGGCCCGGGCAGCCTCAGCAGGCGGGCCACCATGACGCCGACCTGCGCCTTGTCAGCTGTGCCGGAGCCGGTGACCGCCGCCTTGACCTCGCTGGGCGTGTGGAGAGCGACCGGCAGCCCGCGCCGAGCGGCGCAGACGACAGCGACCGCTGCCGACTGGGCCGTGCCCATCACGGTGCGGACGTTCGCCTGGGCGAAGACGCGCTCGACGGCGACCGCGTCGGGCCGGTGCTCGTCCAGCCACTCCTCCAGCACGCCCTCCAGCGCCACGAGGCGCCGCCCGAGGTCGTCGCCCGCCGGGGTCCGCACGACGTCGACCGCCACCAGCGCGGCCCGGCCGGGAACGCCGTCGATGACGCCGAGCCCGCAGCGGGTGAGGCCGGGGTCGACGCCCAGCACGCGCACTCCCGCACCTCCGACCCTGACATCGACCGGCCTCGACGGCGGCCGCCGGCCCCGCTCGAACAGCTGTTCGCAGGCTAGGACCCGGGCCCGGCCCCTCCGGCGAGGCGCGCCGGGGGCTCAGACGGACTCGAGGACCTCGTCGGCGACGTCGAAGTTGGCCCAGACGTTCTGCACGTCGTCGAGGTCCTCGAGCGCCTCGACGAGGCGGAGCACCTTGCGGGCGACCTCGTCCTCGAGCGGCACGGAGACCGTGGGCAGCCAGGCGATCTCGGCGGACTCCACGGTCAGCCCCGCGTCAGTGGCGGCGAGGCGCACGGCGTGGGTGTCGGTCGCGTCGCAGACCACCTCGAACGCCTCGCCGAGGTCGTTGACGTCCTCCGCGCCCGCCTCGAGCACGGCGAGCAGGACGTCGTCCTCCGTGAGCCCGAGCGTCCTGGTGATGAGCACGACCCCCTTGCGGCCGAACAGGTAGGCCACCGACCCGGGGTCCGCGGGGTTGCCGCCGTTGCGCGTGATCGCCGTGCGCACCTCGGCGGCGGCGCGGTTGCGGTTGTCGGTGAGGCACTCGACGAGCACGGCGACCCCGCCCGGGGCGTACGCCTCGTACGTGATCTCCTCGTACGCCGCGGCGTCGCCGAGCTCGCCGCTGCCGCGCTTGACCGCTCGCTCGATGTTGTCGTTGGGCACGCTCTGGCTCTTCGCCTTGGCGATGGCGTCGGCGAGCGTGGGGTTGCCGGACGGGTCGCCGCCGCCGGTGCGGGCCGCGACCTCGATGGTCTTGATGAGCTTGGCGAACAGCTTGCCGCGCTTGGCGTCGACGACCGCCTTCTTGTGCTTCGTCGTCGCCCACTTGGAGTGGCCGCTCACCGTGCTCCCCCGTCCGTCGCTCCCCCGCCCGGGGGTCCTCCGCCCGCGTCCGCGCCCGCCTCCGCCGCGCCCGCGGTGCGCTCCGTGCTGCCCTCGGCGGTGCGCCGCCCGCCGTCGGGCCGACCCGCCATGCTACGGCGCACCATCTCCACGAACAGGCCGTGCACGCGGCTGTCGCCGGTCAGCTCCGGGTGGAAGCTCGTGGCCAGCAGGCTGCCGGCGCGGACCGCCACCGGGTGGCCAGCGGCCTCCGCGAGCACCTCGACGCCGTCGCCGACCCGCTCCACCCACGGCGCCCGGATGAACACGCCGTGCACGTCGCCGCCGGAGACGCCGCGCACCGGGAGGTCGGCCTCGAAGCTGTCGACCTGCCGGCCGAAGGCGTTGCGCCGGACGGTCACGTCGAGCCCGCGCAGCAGCGGCTGGCCGGGGAGCCCGTCCACGACCTCGTCGGCGAGCAGCACCATGCCGGCGCACGAGCCGTACGTCGGCAGGCCGTCGCGCAGCAACCGCTGCACCGGCTCCAGCAGGGCGGACAGGCCGAGCAGCCGGCCGATGGTCGTGGACTCACCGCCCGGCACGACGAGGCCGTCGAGCCCGTCGAGGTCGGCCGCGCTGCGGACGAGGACCGTCCGGGCGCCGGCCGCGGTCAGTGCCGCGACGTGCTCGCGGACGTCGCCCTGCAACGCCAGGACGCCGATCAGCGGCTGCTCAGGCGCGGCGGGGCCGCCCGCCGGCGCCGGGGTCACCAGCCGCGGGTGGCGAGCAGGTCTCCCGCGCCGAGCGAGTCGGTGGCGATGCCGACCATGGCCTGGCCCAGCCTGCGGCTGACCTTGGCGATGCGCTCCGCGTCGGAGAAGTACGCGGTCGCCTCGACGCACGCGCGCGCCCGGGCGACGGGATCGCCCGACGTGAAGATGCCGCTGCCGATGAACACGCCGTCGGCGCCGAGCTGCATCATCATCGCGGCGTCGGCAGGGGTGGCCACCCCGCCTGCGGTGAACAGCACGACGGGCAGGCGGCCGAGCTCGGCGGTCTCCCGCACCAGCTCGACCGGCGCGCGCAGCTCCTTGGCCGCCTCGAAGATCTCGCTGCTGTCCATGACGGTGAGGCGGCGGATCTGGCCGAGGATCGTGCGGATGTGCCGGGTGGCCTGACTCACGTCGCCCGTGCCGGCCTCGCCCTTGGAGCGGATCATGGCCGCTCCCTCGGAGATCCGGCGCAGCGCCTCGCCGAGGTCGGTCGCGCCGCACACGAACGGCACGGTGAAGGCCCGCTTGTCGATGTGGTGGGCGTAGTCGGCGGGGGTGAGCACCTCGGACTCGTCGACGTAGTCGACCCCGATGGCCTGCAGCACCTGCGCCTCGACGAAGTGGCCGATGCGCGCCTTGGCCATGACCGGGATGGACACCTCGGCCTGGATGGCGTCGATGAGGTCGGGGTCGCTCATGCGAGCGACCCCGCCGTCGCGGCGGATGTCGGCGGGCACGCGCTCCAGCGCCATGACCGCGACCGCGCCGGCGTCCTCGGCGACCCGGGCCTGCTGCGGGGTGACGACGTCCATGATGACGCCGCCCTTGAGCATCTCGGCCATCCCGCGCTTGACCAGCGGTGAGCCGGTGTGAGCGGGAGCGGAACCGGGGGCGGAGACGTCGGCTGACACGGCGGGGCCTCGCAGAGGGGGAGCGGTTCGGCGGCGGGCAGCGGTCCGGAGCTCGCCGAGGCCCCCATCCTAGGTCAGCGGAGGGATCTCAGCCGGTCTCCCGGAGGCGAGGTGCAGCACTGCTCGCAGCTGCCGGGATCACCGCGTCGTCGATGTCGAAGTGCCGCGGGAGCACGCGGTGACCGGCCAGGCGCAGCGCGCGGGGGTACCTCCGGCGGCGCAGGACGAGGGTGTCCGCCACCGCGCCGTTGTGCACCGCCCGGGCGAGCGCGACCCGGGACGTCGCCTGCTCCAGCTCCGCCCGCACGGCGCCGCTCCCCGCGTCGGGCAGCAGCGGCAGCGCGGCGCGCAGCGCGGCCATCAGCTCGTTCTCGACGGCCTCGCGGTCCACGGGCGAGCCGGCGAGCGCGCTGACCGTCGCACGCTCCAGCGCAGCGGTCTGCGGTGCGCGCGGGGGCAGGTGCAGCACCACCGAGCGGGCGGCCGCCGCCCGGCGGACCAGCGCGGCGTCGAGCGCGGCCCAGGCGGCGTCCACGCGCGCGTGCAGCCGGTCCAGCCGTCCGGCCGTCCAGCTGGTGTAGACGCACAGCAGGACGACGGCCAGGACGACGAGGGACCAGTGGCCGGCGACCCAGTCGCCGATCACGGAGCCCGTCCCGTCCAGGGGCCGAGCAGCCGGCGCAGCGGGGCGGGCACCGGCTCGCCACCGTCCGCAGCGCCACCGTCGGGAGCGGCGTCCGGTCCCGTCGCGCTGTCGTCCAGGTCGACCGGGGTGCGGGCGCCGGGTGCGGCGGCCACGACGGTCTCGTACACCTCGACCACGGCGCGGGCGACCACCGGCCAGTCGTACGCCTGCACGACCGCGCGGCCGGTCGAGCGCAGCGCGGCGCGCCGGGCCGGGTCGCGCAGCACGGTGGCGAGGGCCACGGCGAGCGCCACCGGGTCGCCGACCGGGGCGAGGACGCCCGCGCGGCCGTCGTCGAGGACCCGGCGGAACGCCTCCAGGTCGCTCGCCACGACCGGTGTGCCGGTCGCCATCGCCTCGAGCAGCACGATCCCGAAGGACTCGCCGTGCGTGTTGGGCGCGCAGTAGACGTCGCCGCTGGCGTACACCCGGGGCTTGTCCTCCTCGGGCACGAGCCCGAGGAGCTCGACGCGGTCGCGCAGTCCGGACGGCACCTGCGCGCGCACCGCGTCGACGTCGCCCGGTCCGCCGACGAGCAGGCGCACGTCGGGCACCCGGCGGACCAGCTCAGGCAGCGCCGCCAGCAGCACCGACAGGCCCTTGCGGGGCTCGTCGATGCGGCCCAGGAAGACGACGGTGGGCGGGCGCGCGCCGACCGCCCACCCGGACAGCGGGCGGGCGCCGACGAACCGCTGCACCTGCACGCCGTTCGGCACGACGACCGCGTCGCCGCCCAGGTGCTCCATGATCACCCGCCGGGCCGCGGGCGACACGGCGATGCGCCCGTGCGCCTTCTCGAGCCCCGGCTGCAGCGCGGTGCCGAACACCTGGAGCGCTCGGCTGCGCCCGGTGGCGGTGTGGAAGGTGACGACGATCGGCCCGCGGGCCGCCCACAGGGCGAGCAGCGACACCGACGGCACGGTCGGCTCGTGCAGGTGCAGGACGTCGAAGCGGCCGCCGCGCAGCCAGCGCCGGGTCCGGGCTGACGACAGGGGGCCGAAGGACAGCCGGGCGACCGAGCCGTTGTACGGCACCGGCACCGCCCGCCCCGCCGGGACCAACCAGGGCTCCAGCGCCGCGGCCTCCGGCTCGTCGACGGGCGCGAGCACCGACACCTCGTGCCCCAGCGCCTGCAGCGCGCCGGCCAGGTCGCGGACGTGCGCCTGCACCCCGCCGGGGACGTCCCAGCTGTACGGGCAGACCAGCCTGACCCTCACCCCCGCGCTCCGGCGGGCGCGCGCGGGCCGGTGTCGGCCAGCTCGTCCAGCCACACCGGCTGCAGCGCGTGCCAGTCGGCCGGCGCGGCGGCGATCCCGGCGGCGAAGACGTCCGCCAGCGACTGCGTCATGCGCGCGACGTCGGTGTGCTGCACCGCCGGCCAGATGACGGCCTGCCACCCGTCGGGACGGAAGGACAGGGTCACCGGCAGGAGCCGGGCGCCGGTGGCGAGCGCGAGGCGGGCCGGACCAGGGGGCATCCGGGCGGGAGCGCCGAAGAACTGCACGTCGACGCCGCGCCGCGACAGGTCGCGGTCGGCCAGCAGGCACAGCGTCCCGCCCGCCGCCAGCCGGGACCGCAGCACGCGGTACACCGAAGCGCCGCCGGACAGGGGCAGCACCTCCATGCCGAGCTGCTCGCGGAACGCGGCGAACCGCTCGTACAGCGGCTCGGGGCGCAGCCGCTCCGCCACCGTCGTGAACGGGATGCCGGTGCTGCTGCACCACGCTCCGGCGTGGTCCCAGTTGCCGCTGTGCGGCAGCGCCAGCACCGTCCCGGTCGGTGCGGCGACGGCCTCGCGGAGCCGCTCCTCGTGCACGACGCGCATGCCGCCGACGATGCGCTCGC
>JALYNK010000106.1 GCA_030773235.1 Actinomycetota bacterium
AGCGCGGGCGCGAGGTCCGGCCCGGTGAGCAGGTCGTCCTGCTCGGTGCCGCGCAGCCGCAGCACCGAGGCCCGCGACCCGTCGCGCACCACGCCCACCACCATCCGCACCTCCCGCGCGTCGGGGTGGCGGGCCGCCGCCTCGGGGTCCAGCCCCTCCGCGTCCGCCTCGGCGGACGGCGGCAGCACGAGCACCTCGTGCGCGAGCACGACGCCGAGCACCTGGTCGCCGAACTCGATGCGACCCAGCGCCTCGTCGAGCGGGGCGTCCGACAGCGGCTCCTGCGCGATCGGGGTCAGCGCGCCCGGGTGTCCGGCGACCAGGCCGAGCGTGCGCGCGAGCTGCGGCTCCGCCCGCAGCAGCTGCTCGGTCTCCACCAGCGCGAACAGCTGCGGCGGCTGGTCCCACCCCGCCTCGGCGACGTGGTGCTCCACCTCCGTCACGACGTCCTGCAGCGCGCTGCGGGGCGCCTGCTGCCCGTCCTCGACGTCCGCGGTGGTCACCGCCGCAGTCTTCCGCAGCGCTGGAACCACGACGGTTGTGGCACGGTTCTCGTAGCAGTCCGGGCGCGCCGCTGCCCGGCCGAACGAGAGAGAGCCCGTGGCCCTCCGCACGCCCTCCCGGGCGGGCCTGCCTGCCCGGCCCCGCCTGCTCCCCGCGCTGGTCGCAGCGCTCGCGCTGCTCGTCCTGCTCGGGGGCGTCGGCGTCTCGGTCTACACGGACCTGCTCTGGTTCCGCGACGTCGACTTCACCGAGGTCTTCGTCACCGTGCTCGAGACCAGGGTGCTGCTGTTCCTCGGGTTCGGGCTGCTCATGGCGCTGCTCGTCGGTGCGAACCTCGTCGTCGCCTACCGCGCGCGCCCGCCGTTCCGCCCGCTGTCGCTCGAGCAGCAGAACCTCGAGCGGTACCGGGTCGGCATCGAGCCGTACCTCGTTCCGCTGCTGCTCCTCATCTCCGGTGTGTTCGGCCTGTTCGCCGGCATCTCGGCGTCCACGCGCTGGCAGACCTGGCTGCTGTGGCGCAACCGCACCGACTTCGGCGTGCTCGACCCGCAGTTCCAGCGCGATGTCGCGTACTACGCGATGACCTACCCGATGCAGCGGTTCGCGCTGAGCTTCGTGCTCACCGCCGTCGTGCTCTCGCTCATCGCCGCGACGGTCACCCACTACCTGTTCGGCGGCCTGCGGCTGCAGACGGCGGGGGAGAAGGTGAGCCCGGCGGCGCGGGCGCACCTGAGCGTGCTCGTCGGCGTCCTGGTGCTGCTCAAGGCGGTCGCGTACTACCTCGACCGGTTCGGTCTCGCGTTCTCCGAGCGCGGCGTGGTGCAGGGCGCGTCGTACACCGACATCAACGCAGTGCTGCCCGGCAAGAACATCCTCATCGGCGTCGCGGTCATCTGCTCGCTGCTGTTCTTCGCCAACATCGTCGTCCGCAACATCCTGCTGCCGGCCGGTGCGCTCGCCCTGCTGGTGCTCTCGGCGGTGGTGCTCGGCGGGCTCATCCCGGCCTACACGCAGCAGTTCCGGGTCAAGCCCAACGAGGTCAACCGCGAGGCGGAGTACATCACCCGCAACATCGCGGCGACGCGGGCGGCGTACGGCATCGCCGACGCCGAGCTCACCCCGTTCGCGGGCGACCAGAGAGCGACCGGCGAGGAGCTGCGCGGCGACAAGGGCACGATCCCGAACGCCCGACTGCTCGACCCGAACGTGCTCGCTCCGACGTTCGAGCAGCTGCAGCGGTTCCGCAACTACTTCGGCGTCAACACCACCCTCGACATCGACCGCTACCGGGTCGGCAACGAGGTCCAGGACTTCGTCATCGCGGCGCGCGAGGTCGACCAGACGGGTCTGCAGCCCAACCAGCGCAACTGGATCAACGAGCGGCTGACCTACACGCACGGCAACGGGATCATCGCCGCGCCCGCCGACCGGGTCGACGAGCAGGGCCAGCCGGTGTTCGCGGTCGGCAACGTGCCGCCCAGCGGGCCGGCGGGTGGTGCGCTGCCCTTCCCCATCAACCAGCCGCGCATCTACTTCGGCGAGCAGTCGCCGCTGTACTCGGTCGTCAACACCGACCAGGGCGAGATCGACGGGCCGGCCGTCGGCGACCAGCAGGTCACCTTCAACTACGACGGCGACGGCGGCGTGCAGATGTCCAGCACGCTGCGCAAGGCGGCGTACGCGCTGAAGTTCCGCGAGCCGAACCTGGTGCTGTCCGGGGCCGTCAACGACGACTCGCGCCTCATGTACACGCGCGAGCCGCGGGAGCGGGTGCGCAAGGTCGCGCCCTTCCTGCAGCTCGACAGCGACCCGTACCCGGTGGTGGTCGACGGTCGGATCCTCTGGATCGTCGACGGCTACACGACGAGCGCCGGCTACCCGTACGCGCAGCGCGTGCAGTTCGGCGACGTCGTGGCCGACTCCTCGCGCACGGTCCGGCAGCCGCAGCAGGACGTCAACTACATCCGCAACTCGGTCAAGGCGACCGTCGACGCCTACACCGGCGACGTCGTGCTCTACACGTTCGGGCAGCGCGACCCGGTGCTGCAGGCCTGGGGCAAGGCGTTCCGCGGGATCCTGCGCGACGAGAGCCAGATCAGCCCGAGCCTGCGCGAGCACCTGCGCTACCCGGAGGACCTCTTCAAGGTGCAGCGCGAGCTGCTCAGCAGCTACCACGTGCAGAACGCCAGTGCCTTCTACAACAAGGAGGACTTCTGGCGCGTGCCGACCGACCCCGCGGTCGCGGTCAACCGCACGGCCAACGCCGACAACGCTCCTGGCGGCGGGCAGGCGACCCCGGCGGCGGCCGCCGCGGCGGCGGCGCAGAGCGGGCCGGACCAGCCGCCGTACTACAGCGTGCTGCAGTTCCCCGGTCAGCCCCGACCGCGGTTCTCGCTGTCGACGTCGTTCGTCGCGAGCAACGGTGCCAACCTCGCGGCCTTCGCGTCGGTCAGCTCCGACCCCGACGACTACGGCAAGCTGCGCGTCCTGCAGCTGCCGCGCGGCGTCACCATCAACGGGCCGGGGCAGGTGGCCAACGAGTTCCTCTCGAACCCTGCGGTCGCCGACTCGCTGTTCGCACTGCAACGCAACGGCGCGCTGACCTTCGGCAACCTGCTGACGCTCCCGGTCGGCGACGGGCTGCTGTACGTGCAGCCGGTGTTCGTGCAGGCGAGGTCCGGCGCCAACGCGTTCCCGACCCTGCAGCGGGTGATCGTCAGCATCGGCAACCAGACGGCCAGCCAGCCGACGCTGCAGCAGGCGCTCGACGCGCTGTTCACGCAGCAGGGTGCGGGCGACCCGTCGGCGCAGGAGCCGCCGCCGGCCGCCGGCGGGTCCACCGCCTCTCCGTCGCCCTCGGCGAGCGGAACGCCTCCGGCGGACATCGCCGCAGCCATCGCGGCGGCCGACCGTGCCTTCCGCGACGGGCAGGCGGCGTTCGGCCGCGGCGACTTCGCGGAGTACGGCCGGGCGCAGCAGCGGCTGCGCGACGCGCTCAACCGCCTCAACGAGCTGCAGCAGGCCCAGCGGCGGTAGCCGAGCGTCCCCGCTTGTTCAGTCCAGCAGGTCCAGCAGGCGCTCCGGCGGCCGGGCGACGACCGCCCGGTCGCCGCGCAGCACCACCGGGCGCTCGAGCAGCTCCGGGTGCGCGGCGAGCGCGTCCAGCAGCTGCTCGGGTGTCGCGGCGGCGAGCCCCAGCTCGGCGTACGCCGGCTCGCCGCGGCGCACGAGGACGCGCGGGTCGCCGCCGAGCAGCGCGACGACACGGGCGATCTCGTCCCGCGACGGTGGGGTGTCGAGGTAGCGCACCGCGCGAGGCACGACCCCGCGCTCGGCGAGCAGCTCCTCGGCGCCGCGGCTCTTGCTGCAGCGCGGGTTGGTCCAGATCACGACGTCGTCCACCCGCCGACATTTGCACGCCTGCCGCGCCGTCCGGTACGGTTCTCAGCACCGACGCGGGGTGGAGCAGCTCGGTAGCTCGCTGGGCTCATAACCCAGAGGTCGCAGGTTCAAATCCTGCCCCCGCTACAGATCGAAGGGCCCGGCCGACCAGGCCGGGCCCTTCGCGCGTCCGGGCCCCTGCGAAGTCTGGGTCCAGCGTGCTCCGGAGGGCGCCGGGCGGGTAGAGCGCGGACGTGCTCGTCCACCTCGTCGCCGACTACGGCTCCGGTGACCTCGCCGCCGCCGAGGTCCACGCCCAGCTCGCCCGGCACCTGCCGGGCGCCCAGGTCACGTACACGCCCGTCGGGCCCTTCGACACCGTCGGCGCCGGGTTCTGCGTCGCGCAGCTCGCGCTCGGCGAGGGCCCGGCGGAGCGGCTGGTGTTCCACAACGTGGCGCCGCGGGAGGACGTGGACGACCCGCGGCCCGACAACGACGGCGAGCCGCTCGTCGCCGCCCGGCTGCCGAACGGCGTGCTCGTCGTCGGGGTCGCGGCCGGGTCGACCTTCGCGTTCCTGCGCGACGAGGTCGACGAGCTGCACGAGGTCGCCGTGCCGCCGAGCGGCTCGCAGTTCCGGTCCCGCGACGCGTTCCCCGCCCTGCTGCCCGGGCTGCTGGCCGGCGACCCCGCGCTGCGCGCGCGGGACCTGGCGCCCGGCGACGTGCCCGCACCGCCCGAGCGCGCGGTCGCGTACGTCGACGGCTACGGCAACCTCAAGACCACCTGGGACACCGCGCCGGCCGAGGCCGGCACCCGGCTGCGCGTGCGCGTCGGCGGGGTGGAGGCGCAGGCGACCGTGGGCGACGGGACCTTCGCCGTTCCGGCGGGCGAGCTGTCGTTCGCACCGGGCAGCTCGGGCTGGGCGACCCGCGACGGCAGCCGCCGGCGCTGGTGGGAGCTGCTGGCCCGCGGGGGCAGCGCGGCGGAGCTGTTCGGCGGCCCGGCTCCCGGCACCGCCGTCGAGGTCGTCGGCTGACCGGGGACGCCCACTAGCCTGGCGCCGATGACCGACCCGCTCGCGCCGGGCGGGTCCGTCGAGGCGCTGCTGGCCGCCGACCGCGGCCTGCTCTGGCACCCGTACTCCGCCGTGACCGAGCCTGTGCCGGTCCGGGTGGTGGAGTCGGCGGAGGGCGTACGGCTGCGCCTCGCCGGCGTCGGCGAGGTCGTCGACGGCATGAGCTCATGGTGGTGCGCGATCCACGGCTACCGCCACCCCGCGCTCGACCGCGCCGCCCGGGAGCAGCTGGAGCGCATGTCCCACGTGATGTTCGGCGGGCTCACCCACGCACCG
The DNA here is from genome assembly GCA_030773235.1 of Actinomycetota bacterium. GTDB lineage: Bacteria > Actinomycetota > Actinomycetes > Mycobacteriales > SCTD01 > JALYNK01. Next base: position 5,238 of record JALYNK010000106.1, read on the forward strand.
GCCGTCGGGCTCGCCGAACGGCTCGTCGCGCTCACCCCCGAGCCGCTGCAGCACGTCTTCCTCTGCGACTCCGGGTCCGTGTCCGTCGAGGTCGCGGTGAAGATGGCGCTGCAGGCCGCCGTCGGCCGAGGCGAGCCGCAGCGGACCCGGCTGTTCACCGTCCGCGGCGGCTACCACGGCGACACGTTCACCCCGATGAGCGTGTGCGACCCCGTCGGCGGCATGCACGCGCTGTTCGCCGGGGTCCTGCCGCAGCAGGTGTTCGCTCCGCTGCCGCCCGCCGGCTACTCCCGCGGTGCCGACGACCCCGAGCTGCAGACCTGGACGGCGGAGACCACCGCGGTGTTCCAGCGGCACGCCGACGAGCTGGCCGCGGTCGTGGTCGAGCCGGTGCTGCAGGGCGCGGGCGGCATGCGCGTCTACCCGCCGGAGTGCCTGCGCGTGCTGCGGCGGTTGTGCGACGCGTCCGGCGTCCTGCTCGTGCTGGACGAGATCGCCACGGGGTTCGGGCGGACCGGGACGATGTTCGCCGCGGAGCACGCGGGCGTCGTGCCGGACGTGCTGTGCGTCGGCAAGGCGCTCACCGGCGGCTACCTCACCCTCGCCGCGGTGCTGTGCACGCCGGACGTCGCGCAGGCGGTGTGCGCGCCGCCCGCCGGCGCGCTCATGCACGGCCC
>JALYNK010000107.1 GCA_030773235.1 Actinomycetota bacterium
ATCGCCAGGACCGGCCATCCCGTGGGGAGCACGGGGTACGTGTGGCACGCAGAACCGGACGGCGGCTGCATCTTCCCCACCTCCGCCGGCGGCTGGATCTACGTCTCCAACAGCGAGGTCGGGAGCGCCGCGGGCGGCGCCAGCGCCATCCGCTTCAGCCCCTCGGGAGCCGTCGAGAGGGCCTACCGCATCCTCTCCGGCACGAACCGGAACTGCAGCGGCGGCGCCACGCCCTGGGAGCGCTGGCTGTCCGCCGAGGAGGTCGACCGGGGACTGGTGTACGAGTGCGACCCCCGCGGCAGGGCGAGCGCGGTCGTGCGGCCGGCGATGGGCGCGTTCAAGCACGAGGCGGCAGCGGTGGACGCGCCGCGTCGCGTGGTCTATCTGACGGAGGACGAACCCGACAGCTGCTTCTACCGCTTCCGGCCGACCGCGTGGCCCAGCCTCAGCGCCGGGGTCCTCGAGGTGGCTTGCACGGGCGCGTCCGCGACGGACGTGGTGTGGAAGCCCGTCCCCGACCCGTCGGCCGCGTCGACGCGCACCCGGTACCAGGTGACCGGCGTGATGCGGTTCGACGGCGGTGAAGGTTGCTTCTACGACCGTGACGTCTGCTACTTCACCACCAAGGGCGACAACAAGGTCTGGGGGTACGACGCCGCCAACCGGCAGATGCTGACGGTGTACGACGACGACCTCGTCAGCACCGGCACACCCGTGCTGCGTGGCGTCGACGCGCTCACGGTCAGCCGCCTGCGGGACATCTTCGTCGGCGAGGACCGCGACGACATGCAGATCAACGTGATCCGCGACGGCAGTGTGTCCACCTTCCTGCAGCTGGTCGGTCACGGCACCTCGGAGATCACCGGCATCGCGTTCAACCCGGCCGGGGACCGCATGTACTTCTCCTCCCAGCGCGGGACCGGCGCGGGAGGTGTCACCTTCGAGGTGCGCGGCTCGTTCTGAATCCTGCGCACGCGGCGTCGACGGCGCGACGCACCGTCTCGGGGTCCTGTCCGGCCGGGCCGTCGACCGAACGGTCCTCCTCAACTGCGCAGCAGGGTGCGGAGCACGCGCAGCGCGACGGACAGCGTCGCGAGATCGGCGGCCTCGCTCGCCAGGACCTCGTCGAGCAGCGTGCGGGTGCGCGTCAGCCCCTCGGCGTTGCGCTGCTCCCACGTCCTGATCCGGTCCGCCGGCGGGCTGTCGGGAGGAGTGCTGGTGACGACGTCCGCGGTGAGGTCGGCGAGCGCGACGTACAGGTCGTAGCGCAGCGCCGAGCGGGCGAGGTTCTGCCAGTGCCCGCCGCGGGGCAGGTCGGTGATGCGGCTGAGCATCCGGTCGAGGCCGAGCCACTCCGAGACGGCGTAGTACAGCTCGGCGACCTCCTGCGCCGGTCGCCCGGTGCGCTCGGCGACCTCCCCCACGTCGAGCAGGGAGAAGGCGTCCAGCAGTCCGGCGGCCTGCAGGGCGAGGTCGGCGGGGACCCCCAGGTCCACGAACTCCGCGGCCCGCCGGTGCAGCCGTTCCCGCTCCGCTCCGACCAGCAGCTGCGGGACCTGCGGCGCCAGCGCGGACACCGTCGGCGCGAACCGGGCGATCTCGCCGGCCACGTCGAGGGCGCTGCGCCGGGTCTGCAGGAGCCAGCGGACGCTGCGGTCGACGAGACGCCGGCCCTCCAGCCGCAGCGCGCTCTGCGCGGAGGTCGACACCTGCGAGTCGAGCGCCTCGATCGCCTGCAGGTAGCGGGCGAACCCGAACACCTCGCGCGCGACGGTGTACGCCCGGGCGACCTCCGGCAGCCCGGCGCCCACCTCCTGCCCGGCGCGGTAGGCGAACGTGATGCCGGCCGAGTTGACCAGGTCGTTGACGACGCAGGTCGTGATGATCTCGCGGCGGAGCGGGTGCTCGTCGAGCCGGTCGGCGAACCGCTCCTCGATCTGCGCCGGGAAGTAGTCGCGCAGCGCGCTGGCGTACCAGGGCTCGTCCGGCAGACCGGAGGCCAGCACCGCGGCCTTGCCGGTGTTCTTCGCGTACGACAGGAGGACGGAGAACTCGGGGGACGTCAGCCCCTGGCCGGCGCTTTCGCGCTGCTCCAGCTCGGCGTCGCCCGGCAGGAACTCCAGCGCCCGGTCGAGTCGACCGCGCCGCTCGAGGTCGGCGATGTAGCGCCGGTGCACCGGCAGCATCGACGCAGCCTGCATCCGCGCGTTGCCCAGCAGCACGTTCTGCTCGTAGTTGTCGCGCAGCACGAGGCGGGCCACCTCGTCGGTCATCTCCGCGAGCAGCGTGTTGCGCTGCTTGACGGTCAGGTCACCGTCCCGCACGACCCGGTCCAGCAGGACCTTGATGTTCACCTCGTGGTCCGAGGTGTCCACGCCCGCCGAGTTGTCGATCGCGTCGGTGTTGACCCGGCCACCGGCCCGCGCGTACTCGATGCGGCCGAGCTGGGTCAGGCCGAGATTGCCCCCCTCGCCGACCACCAGGCAGCGCAGGTCGGCCCCGTCGACCCGGACCGGGTCGTTGGCCTTGTCGCCGACGTCGGCGCCGCTCTCGGTCGTCGCCTTGACGTACGTGCCGATCCCGCCGTTCCACAGCAGGTCGACCGGCGCGGTCAGCGCGGCACGGATGAGCTCGGCCGGGGTCAGCGTGGCGACGCCCTCCGGGATCGCGAGCGCGGCGCGCACCTGCTCGGTGATCGGCACCGCCTTGGCGGTGCGGGGGTGGACCCCGCCGCCCTCTGAGATCAGCGCGGGGTCGTAGTCCGCCCAGGACGACCGGGGCAACTCGAACAGCCGCCGACGCTCCGCGTGCGAGGTCGCGGGGTCCGGGTCGGGGTCGACGAACACGTGGCGGTGGTCGAACGCGGCGACCAGCCGGATGTGCTCCGACAGGAGCATGCCGTTGCCGAACACGTCGCCGGACATGTCGCCGATCCCCACGCAGGTGAAGTCCTCGGTCTGCGTGTCGCGGCCCATCTCGCGGAAGTGGCGCTTCACCGACTCCCAGGCACCGCGCGCGGTGATGCCCATGGCCTTGTGGTCGTAGCCGACGGAGCCACCGGAGGCGAAGGCGTCGCCGAGCCAGAAGCCGTACTCGGCGGCGATCGAATTGGCGAGGTCGGAGAACGTCGCGGTGCCCTTGTCGGCGGCGACGACGAGATAGGCGTCGTCGCCGTCGTGTCGCACGACAGCGGGCGGCGGCACGACGGCGTTGGCGACGAGGTTGTCGGTCACGTCGAGGAGGCCGGAGATGAAGGTGCGGTAGCACGCCTTGCCCTCCGCGAGCACGGCGTCGCGGTCCGCGGGGTCGGCGGGCCGCTTCACGACGAAACCGCCCTTGGCGCCCGTCGGGACGATGACGGCGTTCTTCACGGTCTGCGCCTTGACCAGACCGAGGACCTCGGTCCGGAAGTCCTCGCGCCGGTCCGACCAGCGCAGCCCCCCGCGGGCGACCGGGCCGAAGCGCAGGTGCACGCCCTCCACCCGCGGGGCGTACACCCAGATCTCGAACCGGGGGCGGGGCTGCGGCAGCTCGGGGAGGGCCTGCGGGTCGAGCTTGAACGACACGTGCGCCTTGACCGACCCGTCGGCGGCGGGCTGGTAGTAGTTCGTGCGCAGCGTCGCGCGGACCACCGTGAGGAACGCGCGCAGGATGCGGTCCTCGTCGAGGCTCGCGACCTCCTCCAGCCTGGCCAGCACCTCCCGGCCGAGCCGCTCGACGGTCTCCGCCCGCCCGTCGTCGGCGGCCGGGTCGAAGCGCGCCTCGAACAGCGCCACCAGTCGAGCGGCGATCCCGGCGTTCGCGGCGAGCGCCTGCGCGATGTAGGTCTGGCTGAACGTCGACCCGGCCTGGCGCAGGTACTTCGCGTACGCCCGCAGCACCACGGCCTGCCGCCAGTGAAGACCCGCGCGGAGCACGAGCGCGTTGAAGCCGTCGCTCTCCGCCGCCCCGGACCACACCGCGGCGAACGCCTCCTGGAACCGCTCCCGCACGCCCGGCGCGGTCAGCTGACCGGCCGGCTCGTAGCGCAGCCCGAAGTCGTAGACGTAGGAGCGGGTCCCGTCAGCCCGGGTGAGCTCGTACGGCCGCTCGTCGACAACCTCCACGCCCATGTGCTGCAGCACCGGCAGCACGTCGACCAGGGAGACCGGCGCGCTGCGGAACAGCTTGAAGCGCCGGGCGCCCGGGGACGCGGGCGGCGTGTAGAGCGCCATGTCCAGCGCGCCGGGCGCCAGAGCATCGACGCGGCGCAGGTCGGCGACGCCGGTGCGCGGCGCGAACTCCTCCTCGTACGCCGCAGGAAAGGCGTGGGGGTAGAGGCGCAGCAGCCGGGCGGCCTCCTCCTCGCCGGCCTGCGCGCGCAGCGCCTCGGCGAACACGTCCTCCCAGGAGCGAGTCGCGGCCGCGATGCGCGCCTCGAGCTCGCCGGGGTCGACGTCGGGGACCTGGCGGCCGGCCGGGATGCGGACGACGAAGTGCAGCCGGGCCAGCACCGACTCCGACACCGACGCGGCGTGGTCGACGCTGTCGGCGTCGAACGCCTGCTGCAGCAGCTGCTCCATGCGCTGCCGCACGCCGGTGGTGTAGCGGTCGCGCGGCAGGTACACGAGCGCCGAGACGAACCTCCCGTACGCGTCGCGGCGCAGGAACAGCCGCACCTGCCGGCGTTCCTGCAGGTGGAGCACGGTCCGTACGACGGGCAGCAGCTCGTCGACGGACATCTGGAACAGCTCGGTGCGGGGGTAGCTCTCCAGGATCGCCAGCATGTCCTTGCCGGAGTGGCTGGAGGCCGGGAACCCGGAGCGCCCGAGCACCTCGGCGACCTTGTGCCGGACCACCGGGATGCGCCGGACGCGCTCGCCGTACGTGGCCGAGGTGAACAGCCCCAGGAAACGGTGCTCGCCCACCACCTCCCCGGTCTCGTCGAAGACCTTCACGCCGACGTAGTCCAGGTAGGAGTTGCGGTGCACGGTCGACCGCGAGTTGGCCTTGCTGAGGATGAGCAGCTGCTTCTCGCGGGCGCGCTCCCGCACGGCGTCGGAGAGCGCGCGCAGCCCGGACTCGTGCGGGTCGTCGGTGCGCAGCACTCCGAGGCCCGTTCCGGGGACGTCGGCCAGTGCCGCCCGCCCGTCCTCCTCGACCAGCCGGTACTCCCGGTAGCCGACGAAGGTGAAGTGGTCGTCGGTGAGCCAGCGCAGCAGCTCACGGGCCTCGGTGACGTCGTCCTCGGGCAGCCCCGCCGGCGGGTGCTCGCCGAGCCGGTCGGCGAGCCGCCGGGCGGTGTCGCGCATGGGCCGCCAGTCCTCGACCGCCTCCCGCACGTCGTGCAGGACCCGCTGCAGCGCGGCCTCGATCCGCTCGAGGTCCGCGACGTCGCTGTCCCGGTCGATCTCCAGGTGCATCCAGGACTCGACGATCTCGTCGCCGTCGCTGAGGGCGTCCGGGAGCCCGTCCGGGGTGACGGCCGCCGAGGTCGCCTCCGCGGTCGGGCGCTCCGCCGCGTCCACCATCTCGAGCAGGCGGCCCTGCGCGTCGCGCCGCACCCGCATCACCGGGTGCACCACGAGGTGGATGCCGCGGTGCTGGCGGGTCAGCTCGGCGGTGACCGAGTCGACGAGGAACGACATGTCGTCGGTGGCGACCTGCACGACCGTGTGCGGCGACGCCCAGCCGTGCTCCTCGGCCGTCGGGCTGGTCGCCCGCACCGCCGCGACGCCGGGCGGCCGCGACCGGGCCAGCTGCCAGTGCATGACCGCGGCGCCGAGCACGTCGAGGGGGTCGCGGTCGAGCAGGTCCTCGGCCGGCACGTGGCGGTAGTAGTGGCGCAGGTACGCGCCGACGTCGAGGTGCGCCGCGTCGGCCAGGCCGCGGCTCTGCCCGGCCTCGGCCG
>JALYNK010000108.1 GCA_030773235.1 Actinomycetota bacterium
GGCGCCGTTGACCTGGTCACGGCCGACGGCGACCCGAGCGACCGGCAGGTCGGCGGGGACGGGCGGCGGGCCGCCCGGGGTCTCAGACGCCGGCGGCCTTGCGCAGCAGCTCGGCCCGGTCGGTGCTCTCCCAGGTGAAGTCGGGCAGCTCGCGGCCGAAGTGGCCGTACGCGGAGGTCTGCGCGTAGATGGGGCGCAGCAGGTCGAGATCGCGGATGATCGCCGCCGGTCGCAGGTCGAACACCTCGAGCACGGCGTCCTGGAGCTGCCCGTCGTCGACGACGCCGGTGCCGGCGGTGTCGACGAACAGCCCGACGGGCTCAGCCTTGCCGATGGCGTACGCGACCTGCACCTCGCAGCGGGTCGCGAGGCCCGCGGCCACGACGTTCTTGGCGACCCAGCGCATGGCGTACGCCGCGGACCGGTCGACCTTGGAGGGGTCCTTGCCGGAGAACGCGCCGCCGCCGTGCCGCGCGTAGCCGCCGTACGTGTCCACGATGATCTTGCGACCGGTCAGCCCGGCGTCGCCCATCGGGCCGCCGATCTCGAACTTGCCCGTGGGGTTGACGAGCAGCCGGTAGCCCTCGGTCACGAGGTCGAGCGCGGCGACCTCGGGCTCGATGACGTGCTCGGCGACGTCGGGCGCGAGGAGGTTGTCGATGTCGATGTCGGCGGCGTGCTGCGAGCTGACGACCACGGTGTCGAGGCGGGTGGGCCGGCCGTCGACGTACTCGATGGTGACCTGCGTCTTGCCGTCGGGCCGCAGGTAGGGCACGAGGCCGTCCTTGCGCACGGCGGTGAGCCGGCGGGCCAGCCGGTGCGCGAGCGCGATCGGCAGCGGCATGAGCTCGGGCGTCTCGTCGCAGGCGAACCCGAACATGAGCCCCTGGTCGCCGGCTCCCTGCTGCTCGAGCGGGTCCTCGGCGCCGGCCTGGCCGGTGCGCGTCTCGTACGCCGTGTCGACGCCCTGCGCGATGTCGGGCGACTGCGAGCCGATGGAGACGCTCACGCCGCAACTCGCGCCGTCGAAGCCCTTGCGGCTGCTGTCGTAGCCGATCTCGAGGATGGTGTCGCGCACGATGGTCGGCACGTCGGCGTAGCCCTCGGTGGTCACCTCGCCGGCGATGTGCACCTGCCCCGTGGTGATCAGAGTCTCGACCGCCACCCGGCTGCGGGGGTCCTGCCGCAGGAGCGCGTCGAGGATCGAGTCGCTGATCGCGTCAGCGATCTTGTCGGGGTGCCCCTCGGTCACCGACTCGGACGTGAACAGGCGGCGCGACACGCGGACTCCTCGGGGCAGGAACGTGTCCGTCGCGGCCGCCGGGACCGACCGGGACGGGGTCGCGCGCAGCCTAACGGCCGGGACCTGCGCCGGACCGCGCCGCGACCGCGGGCCCCGATGCGGCGAGGCGGGGGACGACGAGGTCCCAGACGGCGTCGGACAGCGCGTCCTTGCTGGTCAGCGGCACGCGTACGGCGCTGCCGTCGGCGCCGAGGACCGTGGCGGCGTTGTCGTCGCCCTCGAACCCGGTCGGGTGCCCGGGCTCGCCCACCTCGTTGACGACGAGCAGGTCGCAGCCCTTGCGGGCGAGCTTGCGCCGCCCGTGCTCGAGCGCGTCGCCGTCCTCGTCGCCCGTCTCGGCCGCGAAGCCGACGAGCACCTGCCCGGGCCGCCGGGCCGCGACGAGCTCGGCGAGGACGTCGGGGTTCTGCACCAGCTCGACGGTCAGCGTCCCGGTCTTCTTCCGCTTGTGCGCGAGACGCTCGACGGGGCGGTAGTCCGACACGGCCGCGGCCATGACGACTGCGTCGCAGTCGGGCGCCGCGTCGAGCGCGGCGTCGCGCAGCTCCTGCGCGCTCGTCACCCGCACGGTGTCGGCGCCGGCGACGTCCGGCAGCGCCGCCGCGGTGACGAGCAGCACGCGCGCTCCCCGGGCCACGGCGCAGCGGGCGAGAGCGTGGCCCTGGCGGCCGGACGACCGGTTGCCGAGGAAGCGGACCGGGTCGAGGTGCTCCCGCGTGCCGCCGGCGGTGACGAGGACGGTCCGCCCCGTGAGGTCGGCGGCGAGCCCGCCCCGGGCCAGGACGCGCCGGCACAGCCGGGCGATCTCCTCGGGGTCGGGCAGCCGCCCTTTGCCGCTGTCGGCCCCCGTCAGCCGGCCGACGGCGGGCTCGACGACGACCGTGCCGCGCGAGCGGAGCAGCGCGACGTTGTCGCGGGTCGCGGGGTGCTCCCACATCTCGGTGTGCATCGCGGGCACGAGCACGACCGGGCAGCGCGCCGTCAGCAGCGTGTTCGTGAGCAGGTCGTCGGCCAGCCCGTGCGCCGCCCGGGCGAGCAGGTCGGCGGTGGCGGGCGCGACCACGACGAGGTCGGCGGTCTGCCCGGTGCGCACGTGCGGCACGACGTGGACGTCGTCCCAGGGACTCGCGGACACCGGCCGGCTGGACAGCGCCGCCCAGGTCGGGGCGCCGACGAACTTCAGGGCCGACGCGGTGGGCACGACCTGGACGTCGTGCCCGGACTCGGTGAGCAGGCGGAGCAGCTCGACCGCCTTGTACGCCGCGATGCCCCCGGCGACCCCGAGGACGACGCGCGGCCGGTCGGCAGGGGGACGGGACGGCAGCACGCCGGTCATCTCGGGCGGTGCATGGTGCAGGCGGTCGGGCGGGACGCGGTCGCCGGAGCGGGGCTACTGCGCGGAGTCGGAGACCTGCTCGTGCGTGAGCAGACCCTCGTTGATCTCGCGCAGCGCGATCGACAGGGGCTTCTCCTGCGGGCTGGTCTCGACGAGCGGCCCGACGTACTCGAGCAGGCCCTCTCCCAGCTGCGAGTAGTACGCGTTGATCTGGCGAGCGCGTTTGGCGGCGTAGATGACCAGGCTGTACTTGGAGTCGGTCGCCTCGAGCAGCTCGTCGATGGGCGGGTTGGTGATGCCGATCGGCGTGGCGACGGTGCCGGACACGGGACTCCTAAACGGGAGGGGTCTGGTCCGCGGCGGCCTCGGCGGCAGCCTGCGGAGCAGGGATCTGCATCAAGCGTACTAACGCGTCGGCTGCGCGCTCGACGTCGTCGTTGACGACCACCTCGTCGAACTCCGACTCCGCGGCCAGCTCCTGCCGGGCGACCTCCAGCCGGCGGCGCACCCGGTCCTCGTCCTCGGTGCCGCGGCCGGTGAGGCGCCGCACCAGCTCGTCCCAGCTCGGCGGCGCGAGGAACACCAGCCGCGCGTCCGGCATCACCGCCCGCACCTGCCGGGCGCCCTGCAGCTCGATCTCCAGCAGCGCCGGACCACGGCGGTCGAGCTGGGCCAGGACGGGGGCGCGCGGCGTGCCGTACCGGGCGCCGGCGTACGAGGCGTGCTCGAGCAGCTCGCCCTCGGCCACCATGCGGTCGAACTCCGCGTCGGCGACGAAGTGGTAGTGCACGCCGTCGACCTCGCCGGGGCGCCGCTGGCGGGTCGTCGCGCTCACCGAGACCCAGACGTCGGGGTGCCGCCGGCGCACGGCGGCGAGCACGCTGCCCTTGCCGACGCCCGACGGACCGGACAGGACGGTCAGCCGCGCCGTCACCCGGAGGTGCCGAACTCCCGCTCCAGCGCCTCGCGCTGCTTGACCCCGAGGCCCCGCACCCGGCGGGACGGGGAGATCTCCAGCTTGTCCATGAGCCGCTGCGCCTTGACCTTGCCGACTCCGGGCATGGCCTCGAGGACCGCGAGGACCTTCATCTTGCCGACGGCCTCGTCGGTCTGGCCGCTGTTGAGCACCTCGCGCAGGCTCGTCCCCTGCGACTTCAGGCGCACCTTGAGATCGGCCCGCGACCGGCGCGCGGCGGCGGCCTTCTCCAGAGCCGCGGCGCGCTGCTCGGGGGTGAGGGGTGGCAGGGCCACGCTCGGGTCACCTCGACGAGGTCGGGACGGGCACCGGCGCCGGAACAGCGACGTCGGCGGGAACGCGGCGGACCCTAGCGGCGCGGGTCCGGGGGAGCAACGACCAGCACCCTCTCCGACGTACTCCCCGTGTCCGCGTGTGCGGTCAGCGTGACCGGGACGCCGTCAGCTCGCGGGCGAGCGCGGCGGCGGCGGCGCCCGGGTCGGGCGCGCCCGTGACCGGCCGACCGACGACGACGAGGTCGGCGCCGTCGGCGAGCGCCTGCCGCGGGGTGGCGACGCGCGCCTGGTCGCCGACGGCGGCACCGGCGGGTCGTACGCCGGGTGTGATGAGCAGCGGCCCGGGGCCGACCTCGGCGCGCAGCGCGGCCACCTCCAGGGGCGAGCACACCAGGGCGCGAGCACCGGCCGCGACGGCGAGCGCCGCGAGCCGGCGGGCGGCGTCCAGCGGCGGTCCGGCCAGACCCACGTCGTCCAGCGCCGCCGCGTCGAGGCTGGTGAGGACGGTGACCGCGGTGACGGTGACGTCGGGCGCCGCCTCGACCGCGGCGCGGACCATGTCGGCGCCGCCGGCGGCGTGCACGGTGAGGAAGCGCGGCCGCAGCGGCGCGACCGCGGCGGTGGCGCGGGCGACGGTGGTGGGGATGTCGTGCAGCTTGAGGTCGAGGAAGACGTCGCGCCCGCAGCGCACCTCGTCGACGACGCCGGGCCCGGCGGCGCAGAACAGCTCGAGGCCGACCTTGAGCACCTGCACGTGCGGCGCGACCGCGGCCGCCCAGGCCGCCGCGGTGGTCCGGTCGGGGGCGTCGAGGGCGACCGCGACCGGCGCCAGGGCCCGCTCGCTCACGCGCCGCCCCCCGCTGCCGCTACCGGCGCGTCGCCGAGGGGGTCGGGCTCCTCGGGCACGCGGAGGGCGGGCGGCCGGTGGGCCAGCCCGACGGCGTCGGACAGCCGGGCGAAGCCCCGCTCGGCGAGCGCCCGGCGCAGCTCGTCCAGCACGCGGACGGGCGCGCCCGGGTCGCCGAAGACCGTCGTGCCGACGGATACCGCGCGGGCGCCGGCGAGCACGAACTCCAGCGCGTCGAGGCCGGTGCGGATGCCGCCCGTGCCGAGGATCGGCACGTCGGGCAGGGCGCGGTGCACCTGCCAGACGCAGCGCACGGCGACGGGGCGGATCGCGGGGCCGGACAGCCCGCCGGTCACCCCGCCGAGCACGGGACGCAGCGTCGTGGTGTCGATCGCGAGGCCGAGCAGCGTGTTGATGACCGACAGCCCGTCGGCGCCGGCGTCGACGCACGCGCGGGCGATCGCGGTGATGTCGGTGACGTCGGGCGAGAGCTTCGCGAAGACCGGCACCTCCGGAGCCGTCTCACGGCGCACCGCGGCCACCACGTCGGCGGACGCGCGGGGGTCGCAGGCGAAGACCTGGCCGCGGTCCTCGACGTTCGGGCAGCTGATGTTGACCTCGACCATCGTCAGGCCGGGGCGGTCGCGCAGCCGGGCGGCGAGCGCGGCGTACTCGTCGACGCTGCCGCCGGCGATGGAGACCACCGCCCGGGCACCGCGGGTGTGCAGCCAGGCCAGGTCGCGCTCGAGGAAGGCGTCGATGCCCGGGCCCTGCAGGCCGATGGAGTTGAGCATCCCGCTCGGCGTCTCGGCCATGCGCGGGGCCGGGCGTCCGGACCGCGGCTCCAGCATGATCGACTTGGTGACGACGCCGCCCAGGCGGGTGACGTCGAAGAACTGGTCGAGCTCCTGACCGGCCGCGGCGCAGCCGCTCGCGGTGAAGACCGGGTTGGGGAAGCGGACGCCGGCGAGCTCGGTGGACAGGTCGACGTCCGCGAGCGGCGGCGCCTCGCGGTCGCGCAGCCGGACGGGGCGGGCGGCGGACGTCACGAGCCGCCGCCGGTGCTCGCCGGCGCGACGGACGCCGCGTCCGGCCCGGCCGGAACGGGGACGGGTGC
>JALYNK010000109.1 GCA_030773235.1 Actinomycetota bacterium
CTCGTGAGCTGGCGCCATGCGGTGCGCAGCGGCGCGGGGCGCGCGCCGCGCGACGGCGAGGCGGCAGGAGCGGGCGCGGTCGAGAGGCGGCCGGCCTCGTCGAGAGCGGCGCGGTCGACGGCGTCGAGCGGTGTGGTGGTCATGTCAGACGGCCGCCGTCCAGCCGCCGATCCAGGTGCGCAGCTCGATCATGAGCTGCTCCCACAGCCCGGAGACGAGGAGCAGCCCGACGAGCACGAGCATCCCGCCGCCGACGCGCATGACGACGGCGTAGTGCCGCTTGACGACGGCGAAGGCGCCGAGCGCCCGGCGGAACCCGAGCCCGGTGAGCACGAACGGGATCCCGAGCCCGGCGCAGTAGCCGGCCGTGAGCAGCGCGCCCCGGCCGGCGCTGGCCTGGGTGTACGCGAGCGCCTGCACCGCGGCGAGCGTCGGCCCGAGGCACGGCGTCCAGCCGACGCCGAACAGCACGCCGAGCAGGGGCGCGCCCGCGAGGCCGGCGCGCGGCAGCCGGTGGAACCGCACCTCCCGCTGCAGCCCCGGCAGCCAGCCGAGGAACGCGAGCCCCATGAGGACGGTGAGCACCCCGAGCACGCGGTCGACGAGCGTCTTGTGCACGAGCAGCAGGCCGCCGAGACCCCCGAACAGCGCGCCGCTCGCGATGAACACGGCCGAGAAGCCGAGGACGAACAGCACGCTGCCCGCCACCACCCGGCCCCGCACGGCGCGGGGCGGCGGTGCGGTGCGGACGAGGAGGTCGCCGGCCGGCTCGCCGCCGGCCGCCGGGGCACCTGGCTGCTCGCGGTCGTCGCCGAGGTCGGCGCCGGACAGGCCGGTGACGTACGACAGGTAGCCGGGCACCAGCGGCAGCACGCAGGGTGACAGGAAGGACACCAGCCCGGCCGCCGCCGCGACCGGCAGCGCGACCAGCAGCGGCCCGTCCGTGACGGCGGAGACGAACGCGTCGGCGATCGACACCTAGGCCCGCTCCCGGGCGAGCGCAAGCACCGGCTCGGTGAGCTCGCTCTCCGTGACGCCGCCGTGGAAGATGCCGGCGAGGCGGCCCTGCCGGTCGAGCAGCACGGTGGACGGCGGCGTCTGCGGCACCACCTTGCGGAACTGCAGCAGCAGCGCGCCGGGCTGGTCGTACAGCGACGGGTAGGGCGTGTCGCTCACCCGCTCGAAGGCGAGCGCCGCGCTGCGGTCGTTCTTCACGTTGACGCCGACGAACCGGACGCCGTCGTCCTCGGTCTTGCGCGCCACGGCGTTGAGGAACGGCGCCTCGGCGCGGCACGGCCCGCACCAGTCGGCCCAGAAGTTGAGGACGACGACCTGCCCGCGCAGGGACCCGACGTCGAGCGGCCTGCCCTGCAGCGTCTCGCCGCGCAGCGCCGGCGCCGGCGGGCGCTCGCTGGCGGCGAACAGGCCGTCTGGGCCCGTCGCGAGCCGCCCGAACTCGTACGACGTCGCGGCGTCCGCGTCGACCGCCGACGTGCCGCTGCACGCGGTCAGCACTGCTGTGCTCGCGAGCAGTGCCGCGGCGACGGCGCGACCCCGGCGGCGACGTGGACCTGGCGTCCGTCGGGGGGCGGGCACACCTCATTCTCCGTCACGCCCATGCCGGCCGCCTACTCGGGCGTCGTCCGCTGCACCGCCGGACCGCCCGCAGACTCGCGTCAGACCATCCGGCTCAAGGACGGGCGGACCCGACGGATGGGTCACCGACCGATGATCGAGCCGATGAACACCCGCCCCTGCCCCCTTCGCCACCGCTGCTGGCGGCCGACCGACGTGCGGTGCGCTCCCGAGCAGGGACGGGCGGTCAGCGGTCAGCGGTCAGGCGCCGAAGCCGGGGCGGCGACTGGCGGCGCCGGCGGGCTCGCTGTAGTCCACGCGGACCAGGCGGTCGTCGTCGAAGACGAGGCTGGTGAGGGAGGCCAGGCCGCAGAGGCGGCGGTCGGGGCGGTGCCACAGGGGGCGGCCCTCGACGTGGCGGCGAAGGGTCCAGATCGGCAGCTGGTGGCTGACGCACACCGCCTCGTGACCGGTCACGCGGTCGCGCACCTCGCGCACCACGGCGAGCATCCGGGCGGCGACGACGTGGTACGGCTCGCCCCAGGAGGGCTGGAACGGGTTGATGAGGAAGGGCCAGTTCGACGGGTGCTTGAGGGCTCCGTCGCCGACGCCGAACGTCTTGCCCTCGAAGTGGTTGGTGCTCTCGAGGAGGCGGTCGTCGGTGCCGATCGGCAGGCCGTGCGCCTCGGCGACCGGGGTGGCGGTCTGCTGGGCGCGCTCGAGCGGGCTGGACACGACCTCGGCGATGTCGCGCCCGCGCACCGCCTCGGCGGCGGCGACCGCCATGCGGTGGCCGTCCTCGGAGAGGTGGTAGCCGGGCAGGCGGCCGTACAGCACTCCCTCGGGGTTGTGCACCTCTCCGTGGCGCAGCAGGTGCACCACCGTGCGGCGGCTCATGCGCGGTCCTCGGCGCGGGCGTCGACCTGCTGCTCGGGCGCGGGCACCTGGGCGACGGCGCGGGCAGCGTGCGGCAGTGCGTCAGCGACGCGCTGCAGCGCGTCGTCGTCGTGCGCCGCGGACAGGAACCACGCCTCGTACGCCGACGGCGGCAGGTACACCCCGCGCGAGAGCATCTCGTGGAAGAACACCCGGTAGCGGGCGACCGACTGCCGGGTCGCGGTGGCGTAGTCGACGACGGCGTGGTCGCAGAAGAACACGCTGAACAGGCTGCCCGCCCGGTTGATCCGGTGCGCGACCCCGTGCGCGTCCAGGGCCTCGCTCACCAGTCGCGCGACGGTCGCGGCGGCGCGGTCGACGGACCCGTACACCTCGGGGGTGCAGTGCTCGAGCGTGGCGCGCCCGGCGGCGACCGCCAGCGGGTTCCCCGACAGCGTGCCGGCCTGGTACACCGGGCCGACGGGGGCGAGCGAGGCCATGACGTCGGCCCGCCCCCCGAAGGCCGCGGCCGGCAGCCCACCGCCCATGACCTTGCCGAAGGTGAACAGGTCCGGCGCGACGCCCTCGTGGCCGTACCAGCCCGACGCGGTGACCCGGAAGCCCGTCATCACCTCGTCGCTGATGAGCAGCGCGCCGTACTCGTCGCACAGCGCCTTGAGCCCCGCGTTGAAGCCGGGCAGCGGCGGGACGACGCCCATGTTCGCCGCCGCGGCCTCGGTGATGACGCAGGCGATCTCGCTGCCGCGCTCCTCGAACGCCGTGCGGACGAACGTCAGGTCGTTGTACGGCAGGACGATCGTGTCGGCGGTCGTTGCGCCGGTGACGCCGGGCGTCTCGGGCAGGCCGAGGGTGACCACGCCGCTGCCGGCGCTCGCGAGCAGCGCGTCCACGTGCCCGTGGTAGCAGCCGCCAAACTTGACGACCATGCTGCGGCCGGTGAACCCGCGGGCGAGCCGCACCGCGCTCATCGTCGCCTCGGTGCCGCTGTTGACCAGCCGCACCTGCTCGACCGGCGGCATCCGGGCGACGATCAGCTCGGCGAGCTCGACCTCGCCCGGGCTCGGGGTGCCGTAGCTCGTGCCGCGCGTGGCGGCGTCCTGCAGCGCGGCCACCACCGCGGGGTGCGCGTGCCCGAGGATCATCGGCCCCCAGGAGCAGACCAGGTCGACGTACGTCCGCCCGTCGGCGTCGGTGAGGTACGGCCCCGCGCCGCTCACCATGAACCGTGGCGTGCCGCCCACGGCTCGGAAGGCCCGCACCGGGCTGTTGACCCCGCCCGGGATCACCGCCTGCGCGCGGTCGAACAGCGCCTGCGACGCCGGCACCTCGTACGGATAGGTCATGCGCTCATCCTGCCGGAGCGCCGCAGCCACGCGACGCCGAGCACCGGCAGGACCAGCGGGACGAAGCCGTAGCCCGAGCCGTAGCCCGACCACACCGTCTGGTCGGGAAAGGTGGCGGGCGCGAGCTGCGACAGGGTGCCGACGACGAGCACGCCGGCGAGCTCGACCCCTACCGCGGCCCAGGCGAGGCGGCGCAGATCGCGGGCGAGCGCGACGGTGGCGAGGACGTACACCCCCGCGGCGACCGCGGACAGCAGGTACGCGACCGGCGCCTCGCCGAACCGGGTGACGAGCTGCAGCCCGGCGCGGGCGGAGGCGGCGAGCGCGAAGACGCCGTACACCGCGGTCAGGGCGCGCCCGGGACCGGCGCTCAGCGACGCGCTCACACCCCGGTCCACGTGGCGCGCAGGCGCAGCTCGACGACGGCCACCGTCAGCGACGCGACGGCGAGCACGAGGCTCCCCCAGCGGCTGCGCTCCTGCGCCGACAGCGCGAGACCGGCAGGCAGCAGCACCAGCGACAGCACGACGTAGCCGCCGAACGCCACGGGCTCAGCCGGCCGGTCGCCGCCGCTCACCCGCACCAGGACCAGGGCGAGCTGGGCCAGCAGCCCGAACTGCAGCCCGACGAGGGCCTGGAGCAGTGGCCGGCCCGGCTCCCAGCCGACGGCTGCCGTGAGCGCCGCGAGCACCCCGACGACGAGCGCGGTGACGACGAGGACCGTCGTCAGCGTCCCGAGCGCGCCGGTCACCGCAGCCGGCTCGACGACAGGATCGCCGCGACGTGCCCGACGACGGTGAGCGCGGCCGCCGGCACGAGCACCGCGACGAGGACCCGCGTCCCGGTGAGGTCGCCGAGGACCACGTCGGCGACTGCGGCGGCGAGCGCGAGGAGCGTGAGCTCGACCGAGTGGTAGGCCCGGTGGAACGGCACCGCGCGGGCGAGCCGCCGCAGCCGGCGCAGCGCGCTGGACCGGGGGTCGCCCACGCCGGCCCGGTCCTCGAGCCGGCCGAGCCCGGCGAACGCGCGGGCGACGTGGACCATGTCGTTGAGCGCTTTGTTGTAGATCACGAGCAGAGCGAGGAGCGCGCCGAGCGTCGTCCAGCCGCCGATCGAGCCGAGGCCGCCATCGGCACGCACGCCGAGCGCCAGCGGAACGGCGGACTCGGCGGTGTAGTGGCCGACCTTGTCGAGGAAGACGCCGGCGGGCGAGTACGACTGCCGCCACCGGGCGAGCTCGCCGTCGCAGCAGTCCCAGAGCATCTGCAGCTGGCCGAGCAGCGCGGCGAGCACCGCGCCGGGCAGCCCGGGGAGCAGCAGCGCGGCACCGGCCGCCGCACCGGTGGCGATCATGATCCCGGTGACGCCGTTCGGGGTCAGCGGGGTGGGCAGGAGCAGCCGGGTGAGGTACGGCGAGAGCCGGCGCAGGTAGACGTCGGCCGTCCAGTGCTCGGCGTTGCGCCGGCCGCGCACCGCCTCCGGCTGGGTCACCCGGCGCAGCTCGGCGATGGTCGGCCGGTCAGCCACGGCCGCTCCGCAGCAGCCGGCGGGCGAGCAGGCCGCTCGCGCCGACGACGAGCACGGCGCCGGACCAGCCGGCGAGCACCGGCAGCCCGCGCCGCAGCGCCCGGGGTCCGGCCAGCGCCAACCCGGCGACGGCGAGCAGCCGGCCGTCGAACCCGAGCGCGAGGTCGCGGAGCTCGTCCGGGGGCGCGCTCCCGGTGACCACGCGGTAGAGCGCGTCGTAGTGGCCGTACGCGGAGGCGAACAGCAGGCCGTACGCGGCCGGCGCGGCCTCGGGCGCCACGGCGTGCGTGGCCCGCAGCACGGTGCCGAGCTCCGCGAGCCGCAGCAGCGCCGGCACCGCCCAGGCC
>JALYNK010000110.1 GCA_030773235.1 Actinomycetota bacterium
GGCGCGATCTCCGCCGGCCGGACGCCCGGCGCGTCGCGCAGCGCCTCGGGCTCGGGCAGCACGCGGGCGGACTGCACGCGGAACGGCTCGAGGTTCTCGGTGTCCGTGCTGGTGGCGAAGACGGTCTCGCTCGCCCGGTCCCACATCCACGGACCGGCCACCTCGACCTGCGACGGCGTCGCCGGCACCGGCAGCCACACCGCGTCGAGGTCGATCACCTCGATCTGTGCGCTCACGGCGCGGGCCGGTGCGACGGACCCGCGACCGACGGGCGGGGGCAGCGCCCTGCCGGCCACGCCGTTGTCGCGCGGCGAGCCGGACAGCGCCTCCTGGCGCCAGCCCTCGCCGTCGTACACGCCGAGCGTGGTCATGCGCAGGTAGTCGGGGTCCGGATCGCTCGTCCTGTAGCGCAGGACCGGCACGGGCTGCGGCAGGGTGAGCTGCCCCTGCAGCCGCGTGATCGGGTTGTACGTCGCGACCCCGCGGGTCCCCGTCCCGCCCGTCCCACCGCCGGAGCCGTCGTCGAGCAGCCGGGCGTCCAGCCCGGGCACCAGCGCGGGCACGAGCACCGCCGCGCCGAGCGCGGCTCCGCCGATGCGGCGGCCGACCCGGCCGGGCCCGGAGGTGTCCTCGCCGCACGCGGAGCGCACCGGGACGCCCCAGTTGCCGAGCTCGCCCCGGCCGTCGGCCAGCAGCAGCGCCAGCCAGCCGCTCGCCGAGATGGCGAAGGCCAGCGCTCCCAGCCCGCCCGGCATGAGCGCGGAGGGCACGGCGAACAGCACGAGCAGCGGGAGCCCGGCGAGCGCCGGCTGGCGCAGGGTGACCGCGAGCGCCTCCACGACGACGGCCACCGCGCCGACGCCGAGCACGACGAGGAGCAGCAGCCCGGGCAGCACCGGTGCGGGCGGGCCGTACTCCTGCAGCGCGCTGCCGGCCGCCTCGAGCAGTACGCGCAGGACGCGCTCGGTCTCCCGGCCCGGCAGCACGAGGTGGTGCAGCGTTCCGCCCGCGAAGACGACGACGACGTACGCGACGAGCGCCGCGAGCCCGGCGAGGGGCTGCAGCGCGACCGGCAGCCCCGCGCGGCGCGCGAGCACGCCGGAGCCGATGACCACCGCGACGACCCCGAACGCCGCGGGGAACCAGTCGAGAGTCTCGAACACGGGCACCAGCGACGCGGTGCCGAGCAGCACCGCCACCGCGGCGGCGAGCGCGAGGCGCTCGGTACGCGCCATCAGCGGATCCCGGCAGGGACGGGGGAGGCCCGGCGGGCGGCACCGCGCGCCCGCCCGCCGGCGGCCGACCAGGCGACGTCGAGCGGCGTCGTGCGCGTCAGCGCGACCACGCGCCAGCCCGCGGTCCGCAGGACGTCGGCGACCGCGTCGCGCTCCTGCGGCCGGACCCGCCCCGAGCCCCAGCTCTCGACGTCGAGGAGCACGGCCGTGCAGGCGCTGGTCGTGGAGCGCAGGCGGGCCAGCCGACCGGCCGTCGGCTCGTCGAGCTCGCCGAGGACGGCGACGAGCACGCCCTCCGGGCTGCGGCGCAGGCGGTCCAACACCGGCCCGAGCGCGCGGCCGTCGCCGACGTCGACCGAGGCGAGCGCGTCGAGGAGCAGCGGCTCGGACAGGGGCACCCCGGGCGGGACCAGCGGCCGGTCGTCGTCGGTGAGCAGCCGCAGCACGTGCCCGCTGCGCAGCAGCGAGACGCCGATGCTCGCGACGGCGCTCACCGCGGCCTCGAAGGACGACGAGGCGCCGGAGCCCCGGTGCGCCCTGGCCCGCGTGTCCAGCAGCAGCGCGGCGCGGCTCTGGAAGGGCTGCTCCTCGCGGCGCACCATGAGCTCACCGGCGCGCGCCGTGCTGCGCCAGTGGACCTTGCGCAGGTCATCGCCGTGGCGGTACTCCCGCGTCGAGACGTCGTCCGTGCCGGCGGTCGCGGTCGCGACGACGGCGGTCCCGCCGCCGCCGCCGCGGGCGCCGCCGAGCGACACCGAGGGGAGCTCGATCAGGTGCGGGGTCACGACGAGCTCGTCGCTGTCCACGAACGAGCGCGTCAGCTCGCACAGCCCGAACGGGTCGGACAGCCGGACCGCGAGCGGTCCGACCCGGTACCGACCGCGGTGCGCGGCGACCACCTCGTACGCGAGCTCGCGCGTCCCGTGCGGCTCGACGCGGTCGAGGACGAAGCGCGGCCGCTCGCCGAGGGAGTACGGCACCGCGTCCTCGAGCCGGAGCACGCCGGTGGGCAGCCGGCCGACGTTGTCCAGGCGCAGCCGCACCTGCGCCGACCGCCCGGCGGCGGTGCGCGGCGGGTCGAGGCGGCGGGTGCAGCCGATGCGGTAGCGGGTGCGGGCGACGACCGCCGCCGCGGCGACCGGCAGCACCAGCAGGAACACGGCGGCGCGCAGCAGGTCGCGCTGGCCGAGCAGGGCGGCGCCCAGGAACAGCGCGAGACTGGCCGACAGCAGGCAGCGGCCGCGCGTGGTGAGGCCGCTGAGCGCGGCCCGGAAGTCGCTCACCGGCGCCCGTCCGGGACGGGGACGCGGGCGACGAGGTCCGCGACGATGCGCTCCGCCGTCCGGCGGCCGACCTGAGCCTCGGTGGTCGGCAGCAGGCGGTGGGCCAGCACCGGGCCGGCGAGCCCCTGGACGTCGTCGGGCAGCACGAAGTCGCGGCCGTCGAGCGCGGCGGAGGCCCGCGCGGTGCGCAGCAGCTGCAGCGCCGACCGCGGCGAGGCCCCCAGCAGCAGGTCGGGCGACCGGCGGGTGGCGGTGACGAGGTCGACGACGTACCGCTTGACCGCGTCCGCGACGTGCACCACCTGCACGACCTCGACGAGCTTGCGCACCTCGAGGGCGTCGGCGACCGGCTCGAGGTCGTCCAGCGGGTCCGTCCGTCCGTGGGTGTCGAGCATCGCCAGTTCCGCGGACGCCGACGGGTAGCCCATGGAGACGCGGGCGGTGAAGCGGTCGCGCTGCGCCTCCGGCAGCGGGTACGTGCCCTCCATCTCGATCGGGTTCTGCGTCGCCACGACCATGAACGGCGCCTCGAGCGCGTACGTGACTCCGTCGACGGTGACCTGGCGCTCCTCCATCGCCTCGAGCAGCGCCGACTGGGTCTTGGGCGAGGCGCGGTTGATCTCGTCGCCGACGACCAGGTTGGCGAAGACGGGTCCGGGCTTGAACTCGAACTCGCGCGCCTCCTGGTCGTATACCGACACCCCGGTCAGATCGCTCGGCAGCAGGTCGGGCGTGAACTGGATGCGGCGCACCGTGCAGTCGAGCGACCGGGCGAGCGCCTTGGCGAGCAGCGTCTTGCCGACGCCGGGCACGTCCTCGATGAGCAG
Source organism: Actinomycetota bacterium (assembly GCA_030773235.1). Lineage (GTDB taxonomy): Bacteria > Actinomycetota > Actinomycetes > Mycobacteriales > SCTD01 > JALYNK01. The sequence goes on from JALYNK010000110.1 coordinate 3,346, forward strand.
GTGGCCCTCGGCCAGGAGGACGACGAGCGCCAGCCGGACGACGTCGGGCTTGCCCTCGACGACCCGCTCGACGTTGCTGCGGATCCGTCCCGTCGACTCCAGCAGGGCGTCCAAGGCGGCGTCGCCGGGGGGAGCGCCGGCCGGACCGGTCGACGGGGTGGCAGAGCCCACGGGTCCTCCTGCGCGGGACGGCAGCGCCGGCTCGCGGACCAGCCGCAGCCGCACCCGTCACTCGTGGCGTGCTGTCCCTCGATGGTCGCACCTGAGCGCTCCGGTCGGCACCTCCGCGCGTCACGCGCGCCTCCCGCACGCGTGCATCGCGCTGCGCCACGCTGCGGCGCGACGGCAGGAGGAGTGCTGAGGGGAGCGAAGTGGAGTAACGTGGAGCAGGAGGGAGCACCGCGGTGCTGCGGGCGTGAGGAGGGGCCGTGTTCCTCGGCACCCACACGCCCCGACTCGACGAGAAGGGCCGGCTGTTCCTGCCGGCGCGGTACCGGGACGAGGTGGCGGGAGGCGTGGTCATCACCAAGGGCCAGGAGCGCTGCCTCTACGTCTTCACGGCGGAGGAGTTCGCCCGCAAGGCCGAGCAGCTGCAGTCGACGCCGCTGTCGGCGAAGGCGGCGCGCGACTACGCCCGGCAGTTCTTCGGCAGCGCGTACGACGAGACCCCCGACAAGCAGGGCCGGGTGACCGTTCCGCCCGGTCTGCGGGCGTACGCCGGGCTCGAGCGGGAGTGCGTCCTCGTCGGCGCCAACACGCGCTTCGAGATCTGGGACGCCTCGGCGTGGGCGGCCTACGAGTCCGAGCAGGAGCAGGCGTTCTCGGAGCTCGCCGAGGAGGCGCCCGGCTGGCTGCTCTGACCCTGGCGCAACGACCGGCGGCCCGTCCGCGGCTCGAGGTCTCCGACCGCTCCCGACTCCTGGCGCACCTTCCCCGGCGCCAGGCGGGGGAGCGGGCGGGGACCTGGACCCGCGGACGCCCCCGCCCGTAGGGCCGGCCCGCACGGGCCGGACCCGCACGGCAGCACTCGGCACCACCAGACCCGCGCGGACGAGACAGCGCGGCAGGACAGCGCAACGGGAGGCGACGTGGACACGGGACGCGGTCCGGACCTGCTCACGCAGGCGGTCGACCAGGTCGGCGAGGTGGCGGCGGAGGTGGGCACCCGCGTGGGCAAGGGCCTCGGCGCCCCGCTGGGCCAGGAGCTGCGCGAGAGCGCGCTGCTGCTCGGTCTCGCGCTCGTGGTGCTCGGGCTCGTGGGGCTGTTCGCGCTCGGCACGCAGCTGCTCGCCTGAGCGGTGGCGCCCCTCCCCGCCGGGCCGCCGGAGCCCCCCGCGCACGTGCCCGTGCTGCTCGACCGGTGCGTGGCCCTGCTCGCGCCGGCGCTGCCGGACGCGGACGCCGTCGTCGTCGACTGCACGACGGGCATGGGCGGGCACGCCGGGGCGCTGCTCGAGCGCACGTCCGCGCGCCTCGTGGGCCTCGACCGCGACCCGGAGGCCCTGCGGCGCAGCGGCCTGCGGCTCGCGCCGTACGGGCCGCGGGTCACCCTGGTGCACGCGGTCTACGACCAGCTGCCCGAGGTGCTCGCCGACCTCGAGATCCCCGCGGTGCAGGGGGTGCTCTTCGACCTCGGCGTCAGCTCGCTGCAGCTCGACGAGCCGGACCGCGGGTTCGCGTACGCCCAGGACGCGCCGCTGGACATGCGCATGGACCCCACGGCCGGCCCGACGGCGGAGGACGTCGTCAACGGCTACGACGCGCGCCGGCTGGCGAGGGTGCTGCGGGAGTACGGCGAGGAGCGCTTCGCCGCCCGCATCGCCGACGCCATCGTCCGGGAGCGCCGCCGCGCGCCGTTGCGCAGCACCGCGCGCCTCGCGGAGCTGGTGCGCTCCGCGATCCCGGCAGCGACCCGGCGCACCGGCGGCCACCCGGCCAAGCGCACGTTCCAGGCCCTTCGGATCGAGGTGAACGACGAGCTCGGCGTGTTGCGCCGCGCTGTGCCCGCTGCGGTGGATGCTCTGGCCGTGGGTGGTCGGATCGTGATCCTGAGTTATCACTCTCTGGAGGACAGAGTCGTCAAGGCGGAGCTGACGAGCCGTTCGACCTCACCCGTCCCGGTCGACCTGCCGTTCGTGCCGGAGTCCGCGCGCCCCGAGCTGCGGCTGCTGACGCGCGGCGCGGAGCAGGCCTCCGAGCAGGAGGTGGCCGGCAACCCTCGCGCCGCGTCCGTGCGCCTGCGCGCGGCCGAGCGGGTGCGGGCTGCCGCGTGAGCGCCGCCCCGCTGCTGCCGCCCCGCTCGGCGC
>JALYNK010000111.1 GCA_030773235.1 Actinomycetota bacterium
GCGAGCGCCAGCGCGGCGGCCGTCGCGCCGCTCGGCGCGTCGCCGAGCACGACCACCGTCCGCGCCGGGAGGTCGTCCTGCGGGGGACGGGTCTCCGCTGCGACCCGCTGCGTCCACGGCCGGCCGTCGGGCCGCCCGTCGAGCGGCTCGACCCACTGCTCGTCCTCGTCGGGCACCAGCGGCTCGCGCAGCGCGAGGTTGAGGTGCACCGGACCGGCCGCGCCGCCGCCGTCGTCCGTCGCGGCGGCGAGCGCCCGGCAGGTGAGCGCCCGCCAGTACGCGACCGACCCGGCCCGGGCCTCCGGCACGCCCACCTCGGCGAACAGCCGCGCCGCCCCGCCGTACAGCCCGATCTGGTCGACGGTCTGGTTCGCGCCGGTGGCCCGGAGCTCCGGAGGGCGGTCGGCGGTGAGCAGCAGCAGCGGGACGTCGGCGTGTGCCGCCTCGAGCACCGCAGGGTGCAGGTTGGCCGCCGCCGTGCCCGAGGTGGTGACGACCGGCACCGGCCGGCCGGAGGCCTTCGCGAGCCCGAGAGCGAGGAACGCGGCGCTGCGCTCGTCGATGCGCACGTGCAGGCGCAGCCGGCCGCGCGTCTCGGCGCGGTGCAGCGCGAACGCGAGCGGGGCCGACCGCGAGCCGGGCGACAACACCGCCTCCCGTACGCCGCCGCGCACCAGCTCGTCCACGAGCACGCGGGCGAGCGCGGTGGAGGGGTTCACGCCGCTCATGGTCCTGCACCGGCGCCGACCGGGCCGACCGGAGCGGCAGCGGACCTCGCCGGCGCGATGACCTGCGGGCGATCGTCAGCGCGCCGGGCGCCGGTGACGGAGGATGAGCACGTGCCCCCCGTGGTGTGGTTGGTGGCAGGTCTGGCGCTGCTCGGCGCGGAGCTGCTGACGCTCGACCTGCTGCTGCTCATGCTCGGCCTCGCCGCCCTCGTGACCGCCGGCGCCGCGCTCGTCGTCGACCCGTTCGCGCTCCAGCTCGTCGTGTTCGCAGCGACGTCCGGGCTGCTGCTCGTCGGCGTGCGGCCGTTCGCCCGCCGCGCGCTGGAGGTGCGGGCCCTGCCCAGCGGCAACGAGCGGCTCATCGGCCGGCGCGCGACCGTGGTCGAGCCGGTGGGAGCCGACGCCGGACAGGTGCGCATGGACGGGGAGCTGTGGCGCGCCCGGACGTACCTCGGCGGCCCGGAGCTGCCCGCGCAGAGCGCCGCGGTGGTCGCTGCCGTGGAGGGCGCGACCCTGCGCGTCTACCCCGCCGAGCTCTGACGGCCGTCCGCGGCCGCGCCCCTCCCACCCGGAACGAGGACTCGAGATGGACTTCCCCGTCAGCAGCGTCGTGGCGATCCTGCTGCTGGCGCTGCTCCTGCTGCTGCTCGCCAAGACCGTGCGGATCGTCCCGCAGGCCAGCGTGTACGTGATCGAGCGGCTGGGCCGCTACTCCCGGACCCTCGACCCCGGCATCCACCTGCTCGTCCCGGTGCTCGACAAGGTGCGGGTGCGCATGGACGTGCGCGAGCAGGTCGTCGCGTTCCCGCCGCAGGCGGTCATCACCAAGGACAACCTGGTCGTCGGTATCGACAGCGTCATCTACTACACGCCCACCGACGTGGCGGCCGCCACCTACCAGATCGAGGACTACGTCGCGGCGATCGAGCAGCTGGTGGTGACCACGCTGCGCAACGTCGTCGGCGGCCTGGCGCTGGAGGAGGCTCTTACCGGCCGGGACGCCATCAACAGCCAGCTCGCCACCGTCCTGGACGAGGCGACCGGCAAGTGGGGCATCAAGGTGAACCGCGTCGAGATCCGCGGCATCGAGCCGCCGGCCACGATCCGGGACGCGATGGAGCAGGCCATGCGCGCCGACCGCGGCAAGCGCGCCGCGATCCTCACCGCGGAGGGTCAGCAGCAGTCCGCGGTGCTCTCGGCGCAGGGCGAGAAGCAGGCGGCCGTGCTGCGGGCCGAGGCGGCGCAGCAGGCCGCGGTCCTGGCGGCCGAGGGCGAGAAGCAGGCCCGCGTCCTGCGTGCGGAGGGCGAGGCGCTCGCGATCGACCGCGTCGTCGGCGCGATCCGTGCCGCGCAGGTCGACGAGACCGTGCTCGCCTACCAGCAGCTGCAGCTGCTGCCCCGCCTCGCGGAGGGCTCGGCCAACAAGGTCTGGTTCATCCCCACCGACGTCGCCGGGCACGTGGAGGCGGCCCGCCGGCTGCTGACCGAGACGCCCCCGGCCCCTGCCAACGGCCGGGTCGACGGCCACGCCCCCGTCCGGTAGCCCGCGCCGACCCCGCTGCGCGCCCGGCCGGTGCCGACGTCGGCCCTGTCGCTGCACCGCTTCGTGCGGCACAACGGCCACGCGGACGTCCTCCGCGAGCTGGTCGACGGGACGGTCGGCTGGTGAGCGGAGGCGCTCGCCCGCCCTGACCGGACCGGGGCCCGGTTCAGCCGAGCAGCGCGCCGCACCGCAGGAGCCGCGCCCGCCACGCCTCGGCGCGCTCGGCGGGGGCTGCCCAGCGCGCCAGCAGGTCGGGGTCGGGCGCGACCGGGCCCACGCCCAGCACGCCGCCGTGCCCGTCCAGCGGCGTGCGCACGACGTCGCCGGCGAGCAGGTTCACGGTCGCGAGCCCGCAGGCGTACGGCAGCTCGGGCAGCGCGGCGGCCAGCGCGACGCCGGCCGCGATGCCGACGGAGGTCTCGAGCGCGCTGGAGACCACGACCGGCAGCCCGCAGTCCGACGCGATCGACAGCGCCCGCCGTACGCCGCCGAGAGGCGCGACCTTGAGCACCACGACGTCGGCCGCGCCCGCCCGCGCCACCCGCAGCGGGTCCTCCGCCCGCCGCACGCTCTCGTCGGCGGCGACGGGCACGTCCACGCCCGCGCGGGCCAGCGCCACCCGGAGCGCCGCGAGCTCGTCGACGCCGGCGCACGGCTGCTCGGCGTACTCCAGGCCGTACGCCGACAGCAGCCGCAGCGCCCGCAGCGCGTCCGGCACCGACCAGCCGCCGTTCGCGTCGACCCGCACCCGCCCCGCCGCGCCCAGCACGTCCCGCACCGCGGCGACCCGGTCGAGGTCGTCGGCGAGCGACTGCCCGGCCTCGGCCACCTTCACCTTGGCGGTGGTGCAGCCCGGGAAGCGCGCCAGCACCTCCGGTACCCGCTCCGCGGCCACCGCCGGCACGGTCGCGTTGACCGGCACCGAGGCGCGGAGCGGGGCCGGCCAGCCGCCGTCCGCGGCCTCCCGCGCCGCCGCCAGCCAGCGTGCGGACTCGGCGTCGTCGTACTTGAGGAACGGGCTGAACTCGCCCCACCCCCCTGGCCCGCGCAGCAGCACCGCCTCGCGGTCGAGCACGCCGCGGAACCGCACCCGCAGCGGGACCTGCACGACGGCGAGGTCGGGGAGGAGCTCCGCTCCTACTGTGGCGTCCGTGACCGCTCCCGTCTCCGAGCTGTTCGACCCCGGCCAGTGGCGGGAGGTCCCGGGGTTCGAGCTGACCGACGTGACCTACCACCGGCACGTCGGGCAGACCCGGGCCGACGGGATCGTGCGCATCGCGTTCGACCGGCCGGAGGTGCGCAACGCCTTCCGCCCGCACACCGTCGACGAGCTGTTCCGGGTGCTCGACCACGCGCGGCAGAGCCGGGACGTCGGCTGCGTGCTGCTCACCGGCAACGGCCCCTCGCCCAAGGACGGCGGCTGGGCCTTCTGCTCCGGCGGCGACCAGCGCATCCGCGGCCGCGACGGCTACCGGTACACCCTGCCGGAGGCAGGCGGGGCGGGGACGGCCGGCGACGGCGCGGAGACCGTCGACCCCGCCCGCGCTGGCCGGCTGCACATCCTCGAGGTGCAGCGCCTCATCCGGACCATGCCGAAGGTCGTCGTCGCGGTCGTCCCCGGCTGGGCGGCGGGCGGCGGCCACAGCCTGCACGTCGTCTGCGACCTCACGATCGCCAGCGCCGAGCACGCTCGGTTCAAGCAGACCGACGCCGACGTCGGGAGCTTCGACGCCGGCTACGGCTCGGCGTACCTCGCCCGGCAGGTCGGCCAGAAGTTCGCCCGCCAGATCTTCTTCCTAGGCGCTGAGCACGACGCCGCCGACGCGCACCGCATGGGCATGGTCAACGCCGTCGTCCCGCACGCCGACCTCGAGCGGGTCGCCCTCGACTGGGCGCGCACCGTCTGCGGCAAGAGCCCGACGGCGCAGCGCATGCTCAAGTTCGCGTTCAACGCCGTGGACGACGGCCTCGTCGGCCAGCAGGTGTTCGCCGGCGAGGCCACGCGGCTGGCGTACATGACCGACGAGGCGGTCGAGGGGCGCGACGCCTTCCTGCAGCGCCGCGAGCCCGACTGGTCGTCCTTCCCCTACTACTACTGACGGTCCCCTGCTGAACGCGTACGACGTGGCCGGGCCCCGGCGGCTGCTGCCGGTCCCGGCCGGGCCGGGCCCGGCGCTGTACGACGCGCTGCGCGCGGCGCTCGCCGGTGAGGGGCCCGCGCTCCTCCCGCTGCCCGACGACGCCGCCGCCGTCCGGCGCCTGCTGGCCGCGCTGCGGCCCGACGAGCCGCTCGAGGACGAGCCGGATGACCCGACCGCGCTCGTCGTCCCCACCTCCGGCTCGACCGGCGAGCCGAAGGGCGTGCTGCTGCCCGCCGGTGCGCTCACCGCCTCCGCGGACGCCGCGGTCGAGCGGCTCGGCGGGCCCGGCCGCTGGCTGCTCGCCCTGCCGGTCACTCACGTCGGCGGTCTGCAGGTCGTCCTGCGCGCCCTGCGCGCCGGCGCCGAGCCGGTGGTCGCGGCGCCCGCGGGGTTCGCGCGGGCGACCGCTGCCCTGCTCGACGGCCGCCGGTACACCGCGCTCGTGCCCACCCAGCTGCGCCGCCTCCTGGGCCGCCCGGACGACTGCGCCGCCCTGGCCACGTACGACGCCGTTCTCCTCGGCGGCGCCGCCACGCCGCTGCCGCTGCTGCAGCAGGCCCGCGACGCCGGGGTGCGCGTGGTGACGACGTACGGGATGTCGGAGACCAGCGGCGGCTGTGTGTACGACGGAGTGCCGCTGCCCGGGGTCGGCGTCGACGTCGAGCCCGGCGGGCGGGTCCGGCTGTCCGGTCCCGTGGTCGCCCGCGGCTACCGGCTGCGCCCCGACCTCACCGGCCGGGCGTTCTTCCGCGGCACCTTCCGCACGGGCGACCTGGGCGCGCTGACGCCCGACGGGCGCCTCGTCGTCTCCGGCCGCGCCGACGACGTCATCGTGACCGGTGGCGAGAAGGTCGCGCCCGCCGTCGTCGAGGCCGCGCTCGCCGCGCACCCGGCCGTCGCCGACGTCGCGGTCGTGGGCGCCCCCGACCCGGAGTGGGGCGAGCGGGTGGTCGCCGTGGCCGTGCTGCGCCCGGGGAGCCGCCTCGAGCTCGCCGAGGCGCGCGAGCACGTCGCCGCCCGCGTGTCGCGGGCGGCGGCGCCCCGCGAGCTGCGCGTCGTCGCCGCTCTGCCGCTGCTGCCCTCGGGCAAGCCGGACCGGGCCGCCCTACGCTCGCCCGGGTGAGGGCCGCGTGACGACCGCCGCCCAGTGGCTCGAGGGCGCCCGGCCGCGCACCCTGCCC
>JALYNK010000112.1 GCA_030773235.1 Actinomycetota bacterium
GCCGCCGTTCGCCTGCGCGCCGCCGGCTGCGCTGACCGCCGCGGGGCCGGCCGCCGCCGGGCCGGCCGAGCCGCTGCGCCGCTCGGTGTCGGGGATGACCAGCGCGAGCTGCGACCCCGCCAGCGGGTGCTGCTGATGAACGGCGCAGCGACCGCACTGTGGCCAGTGCGCGCAGCACGTCCCGCGGCTCGCCCCCCGTCACCGGCCGACAGCGGCGCGACGGGCAGGATGGGTCCCGACGACTGGGCAGCGGTCCGTGTACAGCCCCTCGAGGAGGCCCCGTGAAGGCGAGCGACCTGTTCCTGCGCTGTCTGGAGGCGGAGGGCGTCGAGTACGTCTTCGGCCTCCCCGGCGAGGAGAACGCCGACGTGATGATCAGCCTCCTCGACTCGCCGATCCAGTTCATCACCTGCCACCACGAGCAGGGCGCGGCGTTCATGGCCGACCTGTACGGCCGCATGACCGGCAAGCCCGGCGTCTGCCTCGGCACGCTCGGGCCCGGCGCGACCAACCTCATGACCGGCGTCGCGAACGCCAACATGGACCGCTCCCCCGTCGTCGCGATCACCGGGCAGGGCGCGACGACGCGCCTGCACAAGGAGTCCCACCAGGCGATGGACGTGGTCGGGATGTTCCGCCCGATCACGAAGTGGGCGACGTCGATCCACGACGAGCGCACCATCACCGAGGCCGTCCGCAAGGCGTTCAAGCTGGCGCAGGCCGAGAAGCCCGGGGCGACCCACCTCGAGCTCCCCGAGGACATCGCCAAGAACGACGTCGACGACGAGCCGATCGTCCCGCCGGTCAAGGTGCGCCGGCCCGTGCCGGACGAGAAGGCCATCGCCGCCGCCGTGCAGCTGCTGCGCGAGGCCGAGCAGCCCCTTCTGCTCGTCGGCAACGGCTGCGTGCGCACCCGCGTCACCAGCCAGCTGCAGCGCTTCGTCGAGCAGACCGGGGCGTACGCGACGACGACCATGATGGCCAAGGGGGCCATCTCCGACCGCGACGAGCACAGCCTCTACATGTCGGGGCTCGGCTCGCGCGACCACGTCATCGGAGCTTTCGAGGCCGCCGACGTCGTCGTGGCGATCGGCTACGACATGGTCGAGTGGCCGCCGTCACGCTGGAACGTCGGCGAACCGAAGCGGATCCTGCACATCGACTTCGAGCCCGCCGAGGTCGACACCGCCTACCGCCCGCACGTGGAGGTCGCCGGCGACATCGCCGCGACGCTGTGGGCCGTCAACGAGGCGCTCGGCGACCACCGTTACTCCTACAGCGGCATCTTCTCGAAGACCCGCGAGCTGCTCACGTACGAGATCTTCGAGGAGCACGCGCAGGACGCCGGCATGCCGATGACGCCGCAGCGGATCCTCATGGACCTGCGCGCCGAGATGGGCGACGAGGACATCCTCATCAGCGACGTCGGTGCGCACAAGATGTGGACCGCGCGGCACTACGCGACCTACCAGCCCAACACCTGCATCATCTCCAACGGCTTCTGCTCCATGGGCGTCGCGCTCCCCGGCGCGATCGGCGCGAAGCTCGTGCACCCCGACCGCAACGTCGTGGCGCTGTCCGGCGACGGCGGTTTCCTCATGAACGTGCAGGAGCTGTCGACGGCCGTCCAGCACGGGATCGCGCCGGTCAACATGGTGTGGGAGGACGGCGAGTACGGCCTCATCCGCTGGAAGCAGGAGATCTCGTACGGCCGGCACTCGCACACCGAGCTCACCAACCCCGACCTGGTGAAGCTGTCCGAGTCGTTCGGCTGCCACGCGGTGCGCATCGAGTCCGCGGACGGCCTGCGGCCCGCGCTGCGCGAGGCGTTCGCCGTCACCGACCGGCCCTCGGTGATCGTCGTGCCCGTCGACTACCGCGAGAACATGAAGCTCACCCAGCGCCTCGGCCAGGAGATGCCGCACTAGCCCCCGCGGTGCGCGCGGCGCCTGCGTGGGGGACCCGCGCCGGCACGTTCGACGCGTTCGCCCTGGTCGGGGCGGAGCGCGTCGTACGGCTGCTCCTGCCGGCGCCGTCGCGCGACACGGAGCGCACCGCGACCTGGGCCGAGGTCGCGGCCGCCTCGCGCGCGCCGGTCCGGGTCGACGGCTACACCTGCTGGTCGGAGCTGACCGAGCTCCCCGGCGGCGGGGACGCCGAGACCTTCGAGCACCCGGCCGGGCGGGTCCCCGAGCCTGTCCTGGGCGCCCTGGTGGCGGCGGTCGAGTCCGGAGCGGGCGCCGAGGCCCGGGCCGTCGCCGAGCGCCCGCCGGGCGCGTCGGCCCGTGGCGCTCCGCTCACCGCCGTGGGCGCGCCGCTCGCCCCGAGTCGGCCGGTGCCACCCCCGCCCGCCGAGGGCCGCCTCCGCGACCTCGCCGTCGGCTGGGCGACGCGCTTTGCCGGCCGGGTGTGGACCGTCGACGGCCGGACGGGGATCGCCGCGCCGCAGCATGCCGACTCGCTCGTCGTCTCCGGCCCGCGCGCCCTGCACGTGGCGCTGCTGCGCGCCGGCCTCGAGGCCCACCCGGTGGCGCGCAGCGCGCCCTGCCCGATCACCACGGACTGAGCCGGCGGGCGGAGACGCGGGCGGGCCTGCCGGCGCAGCTGCTCCGGACTCAGCGGCGGAAGTACCGCGACTGCAGGCGGTGCAGGGTGGCCTCGATGCCCGTGGCGTTCTGCGCGGGGACCTTGAACAGCTCGAACACCTTGGCCTGCAACGACGGGACCGCGCTGTAGTCGAAGGTCTCCGTCACGCGGGTCGACGCGTCGGACACCGAGGTCAACTCCCAACGCCAACGGTGACCGAACGGGTGCCGCCACTCCACCACGCGTCCTTCGGACAGTTCGGTGACCCGGCTGGTGATGCGGTACGGCACGCCGTACTGCTTCATCCTGACCGAGAACCTGGCGTCCTCCGTCAGCCGCCCTGGACCCTCGACCGTCTCCCCGACCGTGCCCGAACCGTCCAGCTCACCGTGCCGGCGCGGGTCAGCGACCAGTGCGAACACTTCGGCGGCCGGCGCCTGCACCTCGACCGTCCGGCTGACTCTGCGGGGGCCGGCGTCGACGCTGCTGACCGTCACGCGCTCAACCTACGCGCTCGGGCTGGCAGGCGGGCCGGGCACGCTCTCCTTCGACAAGAGGTGCTGTCGGCCGTGGTCGAGCTCCGCAGCACGCCCGGCGCTGCAGTCCCAGGGTCGCCCCGCGCTGCTGCACCGCCGCCGGGTACTGGCCGTGCACGACCATCGGCTCGGCCGCCTTCGCCTCCGGCACCGCTCCGGCCCCGACTTCCGCAGCCGACACGACCCGATGGCCGGCCCGCGTCCCAGGGTCGGCAGCGCCAGCGCACGGCCGTACTCACCAGCCTCGGGACCGGTCGTCAAGGGTGGTCGACCGTCGCGCGCAGCTCCGCGTCGTCGAGCACGACGATCCCGCCGCGGCGCAGCTGGACCACACCGGCGTCCCGGAGCTCGCCGAGCAGTTTGGTGGTGGTCTCGCGGGTGGTACCGACCAGATCGGCGAGCTGCTCGTGGGTGAGCCGAACCTCCCTCGGGCGCCGCCCGAACAGCCCGGTCGGTGCGGGGGCGGTGGTAGCGAGGCGGCACAGCACGGCGGCGAGGCGTTGCGGAGCGGTCTTGAGCACGCTGTCGGCCAGCCGCTGCTCGACCTCGGCCAGCCGTTGGCCCAGCCCGGTGATGATCCGAGCGGAGATGCGCGGATCGGCCAGCAGCATGCTGCGCACGTCCTGCTCACTCATCAGGCACAGCACCGTGGGCTCGGTCGCCTCCGCGAACCCCTCCCCCATCCGCTGGCCGATCAGGTCCATCTCCCCGAACAGCGATCCGGGACCGAGCACGGCCACGGTCAGCCGCCGCCCCTCCGGCGACGTCCGGTACAGCCGCACCTGCCCGGCCTTGACGATGAACAGCACGTTGTGTGGCTGGTGCGGCGACCACACGACCGTCTTGGCCGCGACGGTGCGCATCGGCGCGCGGGCGGCCAGGTCGGCCATCTCCTCGGCGGACAGGTCTTGGAAGATCTCCACCTCGGACAGGCAGAACACCGGCGTCGTGACCTGCCCCGAGCCGCCTGCGGCCCGGCCGGTCATGCCGGCCTCGTCCTGCTGTCGCAGGAGCCGGTCGCCGCTGCGCCCCGTGCTGCAGAGCGGTCGCGTTCCTCCTGCTGCATGCCGGCACTGTGACACCGACCGGGCCCTGCCAGTGTGTCCGCGCACACAGACCTACGGGATGCGCCAGTCCTACCGTCCGGCCGGATGCGGGCGGTGGTCGCCCGCCGAGAGAAGGAGTCGGCGATGACGACGACCAGCGCGAGAGCAGGTACGGCGACGCGGGCGCAGGCCCCCGGTCCGGTGCAGAAGGTGACTGCCGGCGTGGCCGGTGGCCTGCTCGGCGGGCTCGTGTTCGGGCTGATGATGCAGGTGATGGGCATGATCGGGATGATCGCCGGGCTGGTCGGGAGCAGCTCACTGGCGGTCGGCTGGGCCGTGCACCTGCTGATCTCCGTGGTCTTCGGCGCAGCGTTCGGGGCGCTGCTCGGCGGCGCCGTCAAGGGCGTGGGCAGCGGCGTCGGTATCGGCGCGGTGTACGGCGTGGTGCTGTGGGTGGTCGGCGCGCTGATCCTGATGCCCGCCAAGATGGGCATGCCCCTATTCATGATCAACGGCATGGCGTTGAACAGCCTGCTCGGGCACGTCGTGTTCGGGGTGCTGCTCGGCGGCGTGGCCGGTCTGATGCTGCGCCGGCGCGCGTGACGCCGCTCCGTGGGCAACGCTCCGAGCGGCCTGCCGACAGGTGATCTGTCGGCCCGGCCCGAGGCGCCGGCCGGGCCGCGGCTGCAGGTCTACGTCACCGCCGCCTGCGGCACTTGCATCCGGACCCAGGAACTCGTCGCGCAGCTGCGGCGCAGCCGGCCGGGAGCGGCCGTGGAGGTGGTGGACCTGGACCAGCTCCCGCCCGGGCACCCGCTCCCGGCCGGGCTGGTCGGCACACCCACCTACTACTTGGACGGTCGGGTGCGCTGGCTGGGCAACCCCGACCCCGCCGACCTCCTCGCCGTCTGGGACGACTCCGACGACCCCGCGCAGCCACCCGCCCTCAGCCGCCCGGCCCTGACCCACCGGCGCCGTAGCAAGCCGGCGCCGTAGCAAGCCCGCCTCACGAGACGGCCCCCGGCCGTCCCGTGAGGCGCCCCGTCCCGAGCTGCTACTGCGGCAGCCGGAGCTGGTCCGCGCCGGCCGCGCGTAGCGGGCGTGGCGGTCTGCTCCCCGGCTCCGCGGCCGCGGATGGTCACCGAGGTGACGGAGCAGCCATGGCCGGGGCGCTGTCGGGGCTTGCCTTCGACAAGCAACGAGCGGAAGCAACGGCATGGTCGAGCAGGTGGACGTGGTGGTGCTGGGTCTGGGCCCGGCCGGCGAGTCGGTGGCCGGGCAGCTGGCCGAGGCCGGGCTGTCGGTGGTCGCGGTCGAGGAGCGGCTGGTGGGCGGCGAGTGCCCGTACTGGGGGTGCGTG
>JALYNK010000113.1 GCA_030773235.1 Actinomycetota bacterium
ACCGCCGGCCGGCCGCGCCGGCCCGCCGGTTGACGCCGGGCACCCGCAGCGCGACGGGCGAGAACACCTCGTCCGGAGCGGCCGGCGCCTGCTCGGGCTCGGCACCGCTGGCAGCGGGCGCGGAGCCGATGTCCCCCGCCCCGTCCCCCGCCCCGTCCCCCGTCCTGTCGGCGGTCCCCGCAGGGCCTCCGCCGCCCGGCCCGCCGTCGTCGGGCCCGTCCGGGTCTGGGTCCGGGTCGGGCTCGGGCCCGCGCGGCTCGGGTGCGGGGTCGGGCGGCACGCTGTCGAGCGCGTCCTCCAGCCGCGTCTCGTCCAGCCCGGGCGCCTCGAACGGGGTGCGCCGGCGCCGGTGCGGCAGCGCGAGGCGCGCGGCGGTCCGGACGTCGTCGGTCGTCACGGCGGTGCGGCCCGCCCAGGCGGCCAGCGCCACCGACGTCCGCGCGGTGACCAGGTCGGCGCGCAGCCCGTCGACGTCGAAGGCGGCGCACACCGTGGTGATCTCGCGCAGGGCGCGGTCGCCCAGCTCGACGCGGGGCAGCAGCGCGCGGGCGGCGGCGATCCGCTCCGCGAGCTCGGCGTCGCGCGCGGCGTACGACGCGGCGAAGCCGTCCGGATCGGCCTCGTACGCCAGCCGCCGGCGCACGACCTCCGCGCGCTCGCCGGGGTCGCGGGTCGCGGCCACCTCGACGGTGAGCCCGAATCGGTCGAGCAGCTGCGGCCGCAGCTCGCCCTCCTCGGGGTTCATCGTCCCGACGAGCAGGAACCGCGCGGCGTGGCGCACGGAGACGCCCTCGCGCTCGACGTAGGAGGTGCCGAGCGCGGCGGCGTCGAGCAGCAGGTCGACGAGGTGGTCGTGCAGCAGGTTGACCTCGTCGACGTAGAGCACGCCGCGGTGCGCGGCGGCGAGCAGGCCCGGCTCGTACGCGCTCACCCCGCTGGTCAGCGCCCGCTCGAGGTCGAGCGAGCCGACGAGCCGGTCCTCCGAGGCGCCCACCGGCAGCTCCACGAGCCGGGCCGGCCGCGCGCCCGGAGCGCCGTGGCGGGCGGAGTCGGGGCAGGACGGGTCGGGCGCCCCCGGCGCGCACGAGAAGCGGCACCCCTCGAGCACGTCGACCGGCGGCAGCAGCGCGGCGAGCGCGCGCACGACGGTCGACTTCGCGGTGCCCTTCTCCCCACGCACGAGCACGCCGCCGACGGCCGGCGAGACGGCGTTGACGACGAGCGCCAGGCGCAGGTCGTCCAGGCCGACGACGGCGGTGAAGGGGTACGGCGCGCTCACGAGGGAGCCTTCCTCCGGAGGTCCGCGCCCCGGCTGGGAGAGGACGGCGGGCGAGAGCGTCTGGCTCACCGGCCGTGCACGGGGCTCGGCCGGGTTCACAGTGGCGGGACCGCGCCGGACTCGCGCCGGCTTGCTCTCGTGCCCGTCGTGGTGCGAGGGCAGCGTAGCCGCCGGTCGAGACGTCAGGACACGGCGCGCGCGTCCTGACCGGCGGACGCTCGCTCCCCAGCACGCTCTCCTGGGGCGAGCCGCTGCGCGGGTGGCACGACCTTCGCTGCTCCCTGTCGCCTGGTCGTCCAGTCGAGGAACTCGGCGATGGGCATCGGCCGTCCGAGGTGGTAGCCCTGGGCGTACGTGCACCCCATCACGGCCAGGTGCTGCCACGACGCCAGGTCCTCGACCCCCTCGGCGACCACCTGCAGGCTCAAGTTGCCAGCCAGATCGATGATGCTACGCACGATGGTGGTGTCGTCACTGCCGTCACGACATTGGTGATGAAGCTCCTGTCGATCTTGACTTCGTGCACGGGCAACCGCTTGAGGTAGGACAGGGACGAGTACCCGGTGCCGAAGTCGTCGATCGACAGCCGCACACCCATGTCCTGCAGTGCCGTGAGCAGGCCCATGGCGCGAGCGGGGTCGGTCATCACACTGCTCTCCGTGATCTCCAGTGTGAGCGCGTGCGCCGGAACGGCGTAGTGGCGCAGCAGGCGATCGACGTCGTCGACCAGGTCGAGGTCGACCAGGCTGCGCGCCGAGAGGTTCACGGCGACCGTGATCCCCAAGCCGGCGCGGCGCCACTCAGCGCAGGCCTCGAGGCTGCGGGACAGGACGAACAAGGTGAGCGGTCGGATGAGCCCGCTGCGCTCCGCGACCGGCACGAACTCGTCCGGGGGCAACAGGCCGAGCGTCGGGTGGCACCAGCGCACGAGGGCCTCGGCCCCCGTGATTGCACCGCTGTCCAGACGGGCTTTCGGTTGTACGTGGACGGCCAGCTCGCCCCGGTCGATCGCCTGCCGCAACTCCCCCACCAGTGCGAGGCGCTGCGGATCGGTCGTCTCCATGCCGGGCTCGTACACCCGCACACCCGCGGCCGCGCCCTTCGCGTCGTACATCGCCAGGTCCGCGCGCTTGAGCAGCCCGGAGACGTCATGACCGTGCTGAGGAGCCACCGCGAGCCCGACCGACGCCCCGACCTGCACGTCGACCCCGTCGAGATCGATCGGCTGCTCCAGCGCATGCAGCATCCGGCGGGCGACCTGCACCCCGGCCTCCACCGAACTCTCGTCCGGCAGCAGGAACGCGAACTCGTCCCCGCCGAGTCGGGCGACGACCGCCCCTGCCGCAGCACTCGTGAAGCGGCGGGCCACCTCCTGGAGCAGCTCGTCGCCGTGCTGATGGCCGAGCGTGTCGTTGACCTGCTTGAAACCGTCGAGGTCGATCAGTCCGACGGCGCAGCCCCGCTCCTCGGAGCGCGCATGTCGTTCCAGCGCCGACTTGACCTCCCGCTGCAGGTACACCCGGTTCGGCAGCCCGGTGAGGGCGTCGTGCAGAGCGTCATGGCGCAACTGATCGATGAGACGACCGTTCTGCAGCGCGACGGCGGCGTGGTTGGCCACGGTCTCGAGCAGCCGTACGTCTCCGGCGTCGAACGTGCGGATGTCCCCGAGTCGATCCCCGACCAGCAGGGTTCCCACGACCCCTGCCTCACCCCGCAGGGGAGCGAGGATCGCGTCCCGGTACCCGAGGTGCTGCAGGAACTGCAGAGTGGCCGCGTCCTTGCCCCCTCTCGGTAGCAACACGGGCCGATGGTCCTCCACCACCTTCGCCCAGAGCCACTCCGAGTCGTTCACGTTGTCGACCTCGACCCGTTGCACGCGTCCCGACGCCGGTAGGGAGATGCGGACCGCTTGGCGGCCGCTGCCGGTGGACAGGAAGGTGACCTCGGCGCTCTCGGCTCGCAGCATCTCCTTGGCCTGAGTCAGAACGCTGCGCAGCACCTCGTCGACCTCCGGCGAGCTGCTGACGACCTGACTGAACTGGTACATCCGCTCCAGACTCAGGTGCCGCTCGTTCAGCGCCGCATAAGCGCGGTAGGCGAGGAGCAGGATGCCGACGACGGCCACCAGCGGCAAGGCCGAAGCGACGTCCAACGTCAGGGCGTACACGGCGACCAGCGCGATCGTCGCCACCCCCATGGCCCGAGACGCCTCGACGACCGGTTCGCGCAGGAGGTCACCGCGGTGCAGCCGGCCCTCGAAGGCAGCGATGGCGAGGGTGGTCGCCACGGCGTCCAGCACACCCGCCGCAGCGACTGCGGCGTAGCTGGCGGACCAGGCGGTCCACGTGGAGGTGATCGGACCCAGGTGCAGGAGCGAGAAGACGACCATCGCCGCACTGACGTTGGCGCTGAGCAGGGCCACGTTGAACGCCACCTTGACCAGCGGCTGCTTGCGCACCAGCAGGAACACCACGAGCGGACCGACGAGCCGGGCGAGCAGGAGCTCCGCCGGCTCGCTGAAGAACAGACCCAGCACCAGCGGGATCTCGCAGAGTGAGACGGTCTGCGCCTCGCGGCGCACCTGCACGTGCAGGACGTGCACCTCGACGAGCGCGAACAGCACCGTCAGGAGCCACCAGGGCAGGTCAGGTCCCGCGGCGGGGGGCGGTGCGGCGAGCGCGTACGGGAGGAGGAGAGCTGTGAGCGCCAGCAGGGCTGCGACCACAGCGGCGACCCGCGCCAGCGGGGGAACACGGCGCAGCCCGCCTGACACCTGCTGCACGGTCGGCTCCAACGTTCGAGGGGTGGGAGTGCGTCGTCGGGCAGGGACGCGACGGGGAAGCCCGTCCGGGGAGGGACCGCGACGGCGGGCGAGGAACGTCCCCGCCCGCCGTCCGCGGAGGCCGCTCGCCGTTCCCCGCGTGCTGCGCGACCTCGTCCCGGCGCGGCTGCGGCGACGGGCCTCGGCTGCGCATCCGCCTGCGAGGCTGGGCGGGGAGCGGCGGCGCGGCAGGGCTCAGCTGACCACCTGGACGCCGCTGACGTTGGTGTTGACGGAGAACGTCCTGTTCTGGCAGCCGTCCGGCGCGGCCGACGCCAGCGTCACCGCGCCGCTGATGCTCAAGGTCGCGCTGGTCGCGTTCGCCGGCAGCGTCAGCTCGAGCCCGCTCTGGTTGGTGGTCGTGATGTGGCTCGCCGGGCACGCGCTGGCGTCACTCGACGTCACGGCCCCGAACGTCGCACCGGTGATCTTCACCGAGTAGGGGTTCGGGTTGAAGACCTTGAAGTGCACGGCGCCCGTGGACCCCGGGTACAGGTCTGCCGCTCCCGCGGCCGCGGACAGCGTCACGGTCTGAGCGCTGGTCGACTGGGCCTGCGAAGGACCCGAACCGCTGCTGCTCCATGCGCCGTACACGACCGTCGAGCCGCCGATCACGACCATGGACAGGACCGCCCCGCCGATGGTCTTCCCCGACACGCTCACGGAGCCGACGGAGAACGCCTTTTTCGTCATCTTACTCCCCTTCCTGGTGTGGCGCCGGGCTCGCGCCCGCTGCCGCGGGCTCTCCTTAGCCCTGCACCTACAGCAACGGCAGGTGGAGCGCATTCCTGGATAACCAGTTCGGGTGACGGCGCAGTGCGGGGGGAAACGCGCACGACGTCGGGTGGGCCGCGGCGCGGGATCCGCCTACGGACACCAGAGACCGCTCGTGCACCGGGGCTGACGTCGTCGCTGGGGGACCCGCTCCCGCGTCACTGAGCCTTGTACGCCACCACCGCGACGGCGTAGTTGGTGGACACCGAGAGCGTGGGGTTGTAGGTCATGCTGCTGGGCGTGAAAGGCAGGCGATAGGCAGCGAGAGTCGATACCGAAGTGTTGCCGGAGCATGCCTGGCCGCCGGTCGCCGCGGTCCAGCTCGGCGCTTGCGCGGCCAACGTGGTACCGCCGGTCGCGCCCAGCACGCCGAGAACCAGGTCCGGTGCGCTCGTGGTGGTCAGCGAGGCGGATGGCGTCGTACCTGTGCCGGTGGACACGGCCGAGCCGTCGGAAGGACCGGTGGCGGCGATGCCCGACCACTCCGCCGTCACCGCTACCGCCCCCTCGTTGGCCGGCACCGTGAAGGTCAGGCTGTCCCCGCCCTGCAGTGCCGTCGCGACGTGTGCGCTGAACACGACTGTGCGCTGGTTGACGCCACCATTCGGGGCGGTGTCGGCGTCCCGAGTCCAGGTGTTCCCCCGCGTGTCGA
>JALYNK010000114.1 GCA_030773235.1 Actinomycetota bacterium
GCCGTATGACACGGCGCCGGTGGCCGAGCGGGAGGACCTCGACCTCGCCTTCGCCGACGCCGCCGCGGCGGCCCCCGGCTGGCGCGACACGCGGGTCGGTCAGCGCGCAGCCGCGCTCCTGCGGCTCGCGCAGGCGCTGGAGGACCGCGCGGAGGAGTTCGTCGCCGCCGAGTGCCGCAACACCGGCAAGCCGCGCGCGCAGATGCGCGACGAGGTCCCGCACGTCGTCGACGTGATCCGCTTCAGCGCCGGCGCGGCCCGGGTGCCCGAGGGCACCGCCGCCGGGGAGTACGCCGCCGGGCACACCAGCGTCCTGCGCCGCGAGCCGCTCGGGGTGATCGCGCAGATCACGCCGTGGAACTACCCGCTGATGATGGCGACCTGGAAATGGGCGCCTGCCGTCGCGGCCGGCAACACGGTGGTGCTCAAGCCCGCCGAGACCACGCCGGTCACCCCGCTGATGCTCGCCGAGCTCGCCGCCGAGCACCTGCCGCCCGGCGTGCTCAACGTGGTCTGCGGCGACCGCGACACCGGCCGCGCGATGGTCGAGCACCCCGTCCCGGCCATGGTCGCGCTCACCGGCTCCGTCCGGGCCGGGCGCGCGGTCATGGCGGCCGCGGCGCCCACCGTCAAGCGTCTGCACCTCGAGCTCGGCGGCAAGGCGCCGGTGCTCGTGTTCGACGACTGCGACCTCGACCTGACCGTCGCCGGGCTGCTGAGCATCGGCTACTACAACGCCGGCCAGTCGTGCACCGCAGCCACCAAGGTGCTCGCGTCGCCCGGCGTGCACGACGTGCTCGTCGCCCGGCTCGCCGACGGGGCCCGCGCGCTGCGCACCGGCGGGCCGGACGACGACGCGTACGTCGGCGCGCTCAACAACCCCGACCAGCTCGCCCGGGTCGCCGGCATGGTCGACCGGCGCGGTCCGCACAGCGAGGTCGTCGCCGGCGGCGCGCCGCTCGCGCGGGACGGCTTCTTCTACCCGCCCACCGTCGTCGCGGGCGTACGGGCCGGGGACGAGCTGGCCACCGAGGAGGTCTTCGGGCCGGTCGTCACCGTGCAGCGCGTGGCCGACGAGGAGGACGCACTGCGCACGGCCGGCTCGACGCCGTACGGGCTGGCGGCGAGCGTCTGGACCAGCGACGTCCGGCGGGCCGGCCGCGCCGCGCGGGCGCTGGACTTCGGCGCCGTCTGGGTCAACTGCCACAGCGTGCTCGCGACCGAGATGCCGCACGGCGGCTACGCCAGCAGCGGCTTCGGCAGCGACCTGTCGGCGTACTCGCTGCGCGACTACACCCGGCTCAAGCACGTGGTCACCCGGCTGTGAGCGCCCGTCGCCTCGCGCTGGCGTGCGGGATCGCCGGACCGGCGGCGTTCGTCGGCGCGTGGCTCGTCGGGGGGCTGCAGACGCCCGGGTACGACCCGGTGCGTCAGACGATCAGTCAGCTCGCCCGCGAGCAGGCGGCGACCGCGCCGCTCATGACCGGCGGGTTCGTGGCCTTCGGCGTCCTGGTGCCGGTGTACGCGACCGCGCTGCGACGCGCGCTCGGTCCCGCACCGGCGGCAGCCACGCTGACGTCCGGCGTCGCCACGCTCGCCGTCGCCGCGCTCCCCCTGTCGCTCGCCGGCGGGCAGGCCGTCGACCAGGGCCACCACGTGGCCGCCGGTCTCGGCTACGCGGGCCAGGCGCTCGCCCCTCTGCTCGCCGCCGGCGCGTTCCGCGGCCGGGCGCGGACGGCCTCCTACGTCACCGGCGGGACCGCCGCCGCGGCCCTCGTCGCCAGCGTGCTGCTGCCCGACCTCGCCGGGCTGCTGCAGCGCACCGGGCTCACGGTGGTCGACGTGTGGTTCGCCGCCGTCGCCGTGCACCTGCTCCGGCGCGGCTGAGCGGGCGACCCCGGTGGACCGGGCCGGCTGGCTGTCCCTCCTGCGCCTCGCCGAGGCCGACGTGCCGCGCCTGCTCGTGCTGGAGGGCACCTGGTGGCGGCGCCGCGCCGAGCGCACCCGGCTCGCCGTCCTCACCGACATCCGCGAGCTCGGCATGCCCGACCTGTGGTGGGGCCGGTACCGGGACGTGCCGGTCGCCTGGTGCCCCGCGTACGGCGCCGCCCGTGCCGTCGAGCCCGTGCACGTCCTCGGCCTGTGCGGCACGCCGGCCGCCGTGCAGATCGGCACCTGCGGCGGGCTGCAGCCCGGGCTCGCGACCGGCCACGTCGTCGTCCCCACCCGCGCCACGATCGGCGAGGGCGCGTCGCGCTACTACGGCGCGACCGGCACCAGCGCGCCCGACCCCGCGCTCGCCGGCCGCGTCGCCGCCGCCGCGTCGGAGCGCGGCGTCCCGGTGCTCCGCGGTCCCACCGTCTCCACCGACAGCCTGCTGCGCCAGTCGCCCGAGCTCGTCGCGGAGTGGGCGGCCGGCGGGCACCTCGCCGTCGACATGGAGACCTCCGCGGTCCTCAGCGCCGCGGCGGCGTACGGCGTGCGCGCCGCCGCCCTGCTCAGCGTGTGGGACGTCCTCCCGGGCCGGGAGTGGACCGAGCCGTTCACGCCGGACGAGGCACGGGCGCACGCCCGGGCGCAACAGGTGGTGTACGAGGCGGCGCTGTCCGTGGCGGACCAGACCTGACGGGCTGTGGCACCGTGGGACACCCCCTGGCCCGGAGAGGACGCCCGTGAGGATCGCCGTCTGCGGAGGCGTCTACAGCAACCCGTACGCGCTGCGCGCCTTCGCCGCCGACGCGCGGGAGCGCGGCGCGGAGCGGCTGTACTGCCTCGGCGACCTCGGCGGGTACGGCGGCGAACCCGAGGCGGTCTGGCCGCTGCTGCTCGAGCACGATCTCACCGTGGTCGCGGGCAACTACGACGTCGCGATCGGCCGGGGCGACACCGACTGCGGCTGCGGCTACACCGACCCGCGCGACAACGAGTTCGCGCAGCTCATGTACGACTACACGCTCGCCCACACCAGCCGGGAGTTCGCCGCCTGGATGACGACGCTGCCGACCGAGCGCCGCTTCGAGCTCGCGGGCGTCGACGTCCACCTCGTGCACGGCTCGACGCTCGCGCTCAACGACTTCTGGTGGGAGTCGCTGGACGAGACGCAGCACCGGCTGCGCGTCCAGGAGTCCGGCGCCGACCTGGTGATGTGCACGCACTCCGGGCTGCCGTGGCAGAAGCGCGTCGACGGCACGCTCGTCGTCAACGTCGGTGTGATCGGCCGGCCGGCCAACGACGGCCGCCGCGAGGTCTGGTACGCCCTCGTCGACCTCGCCGACGGCGAAGCCACGGCCGAGCTCGTGCCGCTGGCGTACGACTGGCAGGCGCAGGCCGCCTCGATGCGCGCCGCCGGGCTGCCCGAGGCGTTCGTCGAGACCGTCGAGCACGGGTGGTGGACGACCTGCCTCGAGGTCGTGCCGCCCGCCGAGCGCAGCCGCGGCCGCTACCAGCTGTACCGCTCCGCGCTGCCCACCGGCTTCGAGAGCGAGCAGGTCAGCTGGGCCGACGCGCCCGAGGTCGTCGACGACGGGCTGCCGGTCGTGCCGCTGTTCGGCAGCGCGCTGTTCCCGCCGCGGCTGTGGCTGTACACGAACTTCCACTGCAACCTGGCCTGCTCGTACTGCTCGGTGGCGAGCAGCCCGCAGGCGCGGCGCCGGTCGGTGAGCCTCGAGCGCGTCAAGATGCTCGTCGACGAGGCGGTCGCCGAGAGCTTCACGGAACTCTACCTCACCGGCGGCGAGCCGTTCCTCGAGCCCGACCTCGTCGAGATGGTGCTGTACGCGACCGAGCAGCTCGACGTCGTCCTGCTGACCAACGGGATGCTCTACACCGGCTACCGGCTCGAGCAGCTGAAGCGGCTGGCCGGCCGCGAGCGCCTCGTGCTGCAGACGTCGATCGACGCGGCGTCGCCGGCGGGCCACGACCGCAACCGCGGCGCCGGGAGCTGGCAGAAGGCGATGGACGGCCTGCGGCGAGCGCACGACCTCGGCCTGCCGGTGCGCGTCGGCATGACCGAGACGCCGGACAACCGGCACGAGGTCGAGCCGCTGCGCGCGCTGCTCGCGGGCATGGGCATCGTCGGCAAGGACTTCGCGGTGCGCCCGCTCGTCGCCCGCGGCGCGTCCACCAGCGGCGCCGAGATCGCCGACACGAACACCGTTCCCGAGCTCGCCGTCACCGCCGACGGCGTGCACTGGCACCCGGCCGGCGCCGACGTCGACACCAGCCCGGACCTGCTGCTGGCCCGCCACCCGTCGCCCGACGACTGGGTGCCGCTGGAGGAGGCCAAGCGCCTCGCCGTCGAGCGGTTCCTGCTGCTGCGCCGGGCCGACGGCTCGCTGCCGCTCGTCTACAACTGCGCCGTCTGACCCGCGCCCCGCCCGCGCCGCACGACCCGCCGCCCCGCTCCGCTGCGCACCGCCCGGAAGGACCCCATGACCCTCACCACCGCGCCCGAGGTCGAGCAGGCCGTCGCCGAGCGCTACAGCGCCGGCGCCCAGGCCGTGGAGGCGGCGCTGTGCTGCCCGGTCGACTACGACCCGCGCTTCCTGCAGGTCATCCCGCAGGAGGTGCTCGACCGCGACTACGGCTGCGGCGACCCGTCACAGCACCTCGCCGAGGGCGAGACGGTGCTCGACCTCGGCAGCGGTGGCGGCAAGATCTGCTTCATCGCCTCCCAGGTGGTCGGCACGACCGGCCGGGTGATCGGCGTCGACGTCAACGACGACATGCTCGCGCTCGCCCGCGGTGCCGCGCCGCAGGTCGCCGAGCGCGTCGGGTACGGCAACGTCGAGTTCCGCAAGGGCCGCATCCAGGACCTGCGGCTGGACCTCGCCGCCACCGAGCGCTGGCTCGCCGAGCACCCGGTTCACGACCTCGCGTCGCTGCAGGCGTACGAGGCGGAGACCGCCCGCCAGCGCACGCAGGAGCCGCTGGTCGCCGACGCCTCGGTCGACGTCGTGGTGTCCAACTGCGTGCTCAACCTCGTCGCCACCGAGCACAAGGCGCAGCTGTTCGCCGAGATCTTCCGGGTGCTGCGCCGCGGCGGGCGGGCCGTGATCAGCGACATCGTCAGCGACGTCGACGTGCCCGAGCACCTGCGCGCCGACCCCGAGCTGTGGAGCGGCTGCATCAGCGGGGCGTACCAGGAGGAGGCGTTCCTGCGCGCGTTCGAGCAGGCCGGCTTCCACGGCATCACGCTCGAGAAGCGCGACAGCGCACCGTGGCAGGTCGTCGAGGGCATCGAGTTCCGCTCGGTCACCGTGGTCGCGTACAAGGGCAAGCAGGGCCCCTGCTTCGACCACGGACAGGCCGTCGTGCTCAAGGGCCCGTGGAAGGCCGTGCTCGACGACGACGAGCACGTCTACGAGCGCGGCGTGCCGACCGCCGTGTGCGCGAAGACGTTCGCACTGCTGTCGGCAGCGCCGTACGCCGGCGCGTTCGAGCTGCTCGAGCCCGCCGAGCCGGTCGACCCGGCGAC
>JALYNK010000115.1:0-3874 GCA_030773235.1 Actinomycetota bacterium
GGGCGGGGTCGTCGCGCTGGACGACGTCCGCGCCCGCGCGGCGCGCCAGTCGCAGGCGGCCGCGGCACCTGTGCCGCAGGACGTGCAGCTCGCTCTCGACCTCGGCGACGCGCCCAGCGAGACCGCGGCGAGCGGGCTGCCCGAGATGACCCGGGCCGAGCGGGTCCGCGCCGAGCTCGACGTGCTCGGCCTCGACGTGAGCTCGCACGTCATGGACGCCTACGCCGGCTTCCTCGACGAGCTCGGCAGCACGCGGGCGCGTGACCTGCTCTCCTGCCGGAGCCGGCAGGAGGTGCTCGTCGCCGGGGTGAAGGTCGCCACCCAGACGCCGCCGATCCGGTCCGGACGTCGGGTGATCTTCGTGACGCTCGACGACGGCACCGGACCGCTGGACGCCACGTTCTTCGAGGACGCCCAGGTCGGTTACGCGACCACGATCTTCCACTCCTGGCTGCTCGTCATCCGCGGGCTCATCCGGCGCACCGGTCCGCGCGGCGTGTCCATGCAGGCGCTGGGGTGCTGGGAGCTGCCCGCACTGCACGAGGCCTACCTGTCCGGCGGGCTGGAGGCGGTCGCCCAGCTCATGGACGCGCCCGCGCAGGTCACCGAGGCGGCGGTGCAGGGGGCCGCCGCCAGCAGGTCGAGCCGTCCGGTCATGGCGAGCCCACCGCTGGTCGGCGGGGGAGCGGGGCACTCCGGGGTGGGCGGAGCGGTGCACGTCTACACGACCGGGTTCCGCGCCTCCCCGTACGCCGACGTCAAGCCGGCCGGAGACGGCACCGGGACCGCCGGCGGTCCCGGGGTGCCGCGCAAGCTCTGGCACTCGAGCCAAGGGAGCGCAGGCCGGTGACCCCGCCCCTACGCTCTGCCGCAGACGCTGCGCCGGACCGCCGCCTCGCCCTGGTGCGGCCGTCCCGCCGGACACCAGGAGGACCGTGCCCGACACCCCGGTGCCGCCCGGCGCCCGGCCGGGCCCCGGCACGCCGGGTCCGGCTGGCGCGCCCGAGACGCAGCGCTCCGCGCCCGTCCGTCCCCCCGCGCCTGCGCATCCCGCAGTCGCCGGCCACGCCGGGCCCGTCCACCCCGCCGGGCTGCCGACCGGCCGCGGTCCGGCCTCGTCAGCCCGGACCGCCGTGGTGTGGGAGGTGCTCTCGGCGGTGCTGTCCGAGGCCGACCCCGACGGGCGCGGCCTGGACGTCGTCGACGCCGGGGGCGGCACGGGCGGCTTCGCGGTGCCGCTCGCCGAGGCGGGGCACCGCGTCACCGTCCTCGATCCCAGCCTCGACTCGCTCGCCGCGCTGTCCCGCCGGGCGGCCGAGCGCGGTCTGCGCGACCGCGTGCGGGCCCTGCAGGGCGACCTCTCCGACCTGCCGGCACTCGTCCCGGCGGGCAGCGCCGACCTCGTCCTGTGCCACAGCGTGCTCGAGGTGGTCGAGGAGCCCGCACCGGCGCTCGCGGCCGTGGCGGCCGTGCTGCGCCCGGGCGGGCGGCTCAGCCTGCTGGTCGCCAACCGCGCGGCCGCTGTCCTGGCCCGCGCTCTCGCCGGCCACCCCGAGGAGGCGGCGCACGCTCTCACCGATCCGGCCGGTCGGTGGGGCCCCGCGGACGGCGCCGCCCGGCGCTTCACCCCTCAGGCGGTGGAGGCGCTGGTCACCGGCGCGGGGCTGCACGTCGAGCAGGTGCACGGGGTGCGTGTCGTCGCCGACCTCGTCCCCAGCGCCGTCCTGGAGCTCGAGCCGGGTGCGCCCGCCGCGCTGCTCGCGCTCGAGCGCGCACTGTCCGAGCGGGCGCCGTTCCGCGACCTGGCCACGCAGGTGCACGTCCTCGCCCGGCACCCGTAACTCCGGGGACGGACCGACGTGAGCCGGGGGAGGGTCGCACCGGCCGGGCCACCCGCCGGGCCGCCCGGCGACGACACCGGCTGCTCGGTGCTGCACGTCGACATGGACGCCTTCTACGCGTCCGTCGAGCTGCGCCGCCGTCCGGAGTTGCGGGGGCTGCCGGTCATCGTGGGCGGGAGCGGGTCGCGCGGCGTCGTGCTCTCCGCAACGTACGAGGCGCGGGCGTACGGCGTCGCGAGCGCGATGCCGATGATGCGCGCCCGACGGCTGTGTCCGCAGGCGGTCGTCGTCACGCCCGACCACGCCGCGTACGCCGAGGCCTCCGCGGGTGTCATGGAGGTCTTCCGGTCGGTCACCCCGCTCGTCGAGCCGCTGTCGCTCGACGAGGCGTTCCTCGACGTGCGCGGAGCGGTCCGCCGGCTCGGCAGCGCCCGGTCGGTCGGCGAGTGGGTGCGCGGCACGGTGTCCGACGAGCAGGGCATCACCTGCTCGGTCGGGGTGGCGACGACGAAGTTCGTCGCCAAGCTCGCCTCGGCCCGCTGCAAGCCCGACGGGCTGCTCGTCGTCCCGGCCGAGGAGGTCGTGGCGTTCCTCCACCCCCTGCCGGTCGCCGCGCTGTGGGGGGTGGGCGAGCGGACGGAGGAGGCGCTCGTCCGGCTCGGGTTGCGCACCGTCGGCGACATCGCGCACACCCCGGTCGCCACGCTGCAGCGGGCGCTGGGGACGGCGACCGGCGGCCACCTCGCCGCGCTCGCGTGGGGGCGCGATCCCCGTCGCGTCGTCCCGGTGGAGCCGGACAAGAGCATCGGGGCGGAGGAGACGTTCGCCACCGACGTCGACGACCCGGCGGTGATAGCCCGTGAGCTGCTGCGGCTGTCCGAGCGCACTGCAGCGCGGCTGCGGGCCGGCAGGCACGTGGGCCGCACCGTGTCCATCAAGGTGCGCTTCGCGGACTTCACGACGATCACCCGCTCCCGGACGCTGCCGGAGGGCACCGACGTCGGGCGCACGGTGTACGAGACCGCGCTCGCTCTGTACACCGCGCTCGGGCTCGAGCGCGCCCGGCTCCGGCTCGTCGGCGTGCGGGTCGAGGGGCTGCGGCCCGCCGAGACCCAGCCGCACCAGCTGCTGCTGGGGGAGCGCGACGTCGGCTGGCGCGAGGCGGAGCGGGCCGTGGACCGTGCCGCGCAGCGGTTCGGGGCCGGCGCCGTGCGCCCTGCGGCGCTCGTCGGACCCGACCGGCCGGTGACCGCGGCGCCTCCGCCACCCGGGCGGCGCTCGCGGGAGTCCCCGGTGCCCTACAGGCAAGTGGACTCGCCGTGACGAAGCACCGCGACACTCGTATTCTCCTACCAGGCGGGTCCGCACCAGGCCCGTCCGTGGTGGTGAACCTCCGGAGGGAGCGCCGTGCCGCTGTCGGAGCACGAGCAGCGACTGCTCGACCAGATCGAGCGCGCTCTGTACGCCGAGGACCCCAAGTTCGCCTCGACCGTGCGCTCGACCGACCTGCGGACCCACATGCGCCGTCGGCTGCGCCGCGCAGCCGCCGTGCTGGTGCTCGGCTTCGTGCTGCTCGTCACGGGTGCGCTCACCGCCAAGCCGCTGGTGGGGGTCGCCGGGTTCGTCGTCATGCTCGGCGCGCTGCTGCTCGCGCTGTCGGCGTGGAAGCGGCTGGGCAGCGGCCCGGCGCCGGCCCGTACCGGCAGCTCAGCGGCAGGCGGGCCCGCACGTCCCGCCCGGCCGCGCTCCCGCCCCAAGGGGACCTCGGGTGGGCTGCGCTCTCGACTCGAGGAGCGCTGGAACCGTCGCTGGGACGAGCGGGGCGACCGAGGCGGTCGCTGACCTGAGGACGGGGGGTCGGCGCGACTGACCAGCTCCACGCGCCGCCGACAGGCAGACAGGCGCGAGGCCGACCTCCCGCTGCTCGCACCGACCCGACCGTCTCCGCGTCGTTGACGAGGACCGACGCTCGCACGCCCTACCGCTCGGCTCGCGCCGACTCGACCGCATCGCTCGGCTCGCGCCGACTCGAC
>JALYNK010000115.1:3974-5473 GCA_030773235.1 Actinomycetota bacterium
CGCACCGCACCGCACCGCTCGGCTCGCGCCGACTCGACCGCACCGCTCCGCTCGCGCCGACTCGGGATGAGGACGTCATGGCTCAGGACCCGCTGCCGGATGAGCGGAGCGGACGGGGCGCCTGCCTGATCACCGCGCTGATGGTGCTCATCGCGGCCGTGGCGTTCCTCGTCCCGCTCTGGCAGCTGGCCTCGAGGTCCTGAGCCCGGGCCGCGAACGCTCTCCCCCCGTACCCAGGAGGGGCTACTGCCGGACGGCTCCCGCTGCCCGCAGGCCCCGCCGGCCCGGCAGCCGCCGGCGCAGCGCCGCCGACACCCGGTCGAGAAGAGCCGCGGCGGCGGCCCACCGGACGGACAGGGCGCTCCCGACCGCGCGCAGCGTCGACGGCGGCAGCACGCGTGCCACCACCCGCCGCCGGCGCGACGCACCGCTGCGCAGCGCGCGCTGGACGACTCCGACGTCGGCGCCAGGGAACGCGGCTGCCGCGCCCCGCCCGTACCGCGCCCGCTCCACCGCGGCGGTCACCCGGTCGAGCGCGTCCACCGCGTCGCCGTGGAGGCGCTGCTCGGCGAGGCGCCGCGCCGCGGCGCGCGGGGTCTCCGCTGTGGACCACCCGTGCCCCAGATCGCCCGCGGTGTCCTGGAGCAGCTGCCACGCCGCCAGGGCGTCGCCGCGCCTGCGCGAGCGGTGCTGCCGCACCGCGTGCGCGAGCGCCGGCGCGGCGAGCAGCAGGAGCAGCCCGCCGCCGGCCAGCAGGCGGCGCACCGGCGGGCCCGCTACCGGCTGCGGGAGGGCCCCCGGCGTGGCGGTGCCCTGGCGCGCCTCGAACTCCTCGCGCTCCTTGCGCTCCAGCGGCGACTCGTCCGGCCGCGCGTCACCGGGGCCGGGAGCGGCCGACGGCGCCGGCCCGCCGTCCGCACCCGGCGACACCGCGGCGGATCGCTCGCCGTACGCCGGGACGTCGACGCCGTTCTGCGCCGGCGTCGGCTCGAACCGCACCCAGCCGATGCCGTCGAACCACGCCTCCGGCCAGGCGTGCGCCTCGTCGGTGGTGACGAGGTAGGCGTTGCCGTCGCCGCGCACGCCCGGCGTGAACCCGACGGCCACCCGTGAGGGCACGCCGGCGATGCGCAGCATGGCGGCCATCGCCGACGCGTACTGCTCGCAGAACCCTGCTCGGTCCTGGAGGAAGTTCTGCAGAGCGTCCGGTGAGCCCCCGCTCTTCGTCTCCTCCGAGTACCTGAACGAGTTGTCCGGGTCGCGGAAGAAGTTCTGCAGCGCCAGCGCCCGGCCGTAGTCGGTGGTCTGCCCGCCCACGACCTGCTGGGTGAGCGCCACGACCGCCGGAGTCGCTGCGATCGGGGTCGTGTACGGCGCGATCTCCGCCGGCCGGACGCCCGGCGCGTCGCGCAGCGCCTCGGGCTCGGGCAGCACGCGGGCGGACTGCACGCGGAACGGCTCGAGGTTCTCGGTGTCCGTGCTGGTGGCGAAGACGGTCT
>JALYNK010000116.1 GCA_030773235.1 Actinomycetota bacterium
CCGCGCGCAGCGCCCGGTGGTGCGCCGGGAAGACCCGGTCTAGGTACCAGCGCAGCGCGTCCGGCAGCGCCAGCAGCCGCAGCGCCTCGGGGGCGGGACCCGCGTCGACGACCACGACGTCCCACCGGCCGGAGTCGACCTGGGCGCGCAGCTCCAGCAGCGCGACGACCTCGGCGGCTCCGGGCAGCGCGGGGAGCTCCTCGGCCTGCACCGGCTCTCCGTCGGCCCGGGCCAGCGCGGCGCGCACCCACGGCCGCAGGTCGTCCCAGCGGCGCTCGACGGCGGTCTGGCCGTCGACGCGCACGCCGTACAGGCCGGTGTCGATCTCGGCGGGTTCCGGCCGCAGCGGGACGCCGAACGCGTCCGCGAGCTGCGGTCCGGTCGACAGCGCCAGCGTCTTGCGCCCCCGCGCCGCAGCCACCGCTGCCGTCGCCGCGGCCGTCGTGGTCGTCCCGGCGCCCCCCTTGCCGGTGAACAGCAGGACGCGCACAGCTCTCCCGGGTCGCGGTCGGCGGAGCGCGACGCTACCCGAGCGCCTCCACGCGCCTCTTCAGCTCCGACAGGGCGCCCTCGACGATGCGCTTCTCGATCTTGCGGCGCATCGGCCCGATCATCGGGAGCCGCGCGTCGATCCGGAGGTCGTACCGCACCTGTGTGCCTCCGGCGGTGGGCGACAGCCGGTAGGAGCCCTCCTGCGCCTTCTGCAGGGTGCTGGGAGCGACCAGGCGCCAGCTCACGCCGTCCGCGGTCCAGTCGTAGTCGAGGACGTACTCGTCGCTCAGGCCGCTGCTCGAGATCTCGAACCGCGCGCGCCGCGGCCGCCCGTCCGGAGCGGCCTCGAGCACCTCGACCCGCTTGATCTCGCCGCTCCACTCCGGGTACGCGGGCAGGTCCGCGATGACCGCGAGCACCGCGTCGGGCGCGGCGGCGACCACGAGGCTGGAGCTGGTCTGGTCGGCCACGCGTCCTCCTCGTCCGGTGCGCGGAGGCTAGCCCGCGGCGGTCCCGACCCGGCCGCGCGGCCGGGCCCTGCGGCGGGGTGCCGCTCGGTACTGTTCCGGCGCCCGAGCCCGAGTCCGGTCCGGGCGCTCTGTCCGTACGGCCGAGGGAGTCCCGGGTGCAGGAGTACGCGACGCCTCCGCTGCTGGAGCTGCCGGCCACGGCGACGCTGCTCGACACCCCGCTGAAGCGGGCGCGCACCGCTCCCGACGCTCCGGCCTTCGCCCGCCGCAGCGGTGCCGGGTGGGAGAACGTCTCGGCCGCCGCGTTCGCCGGCGAGGTGACCGCGCTCGCGGCCGGGCTGGTGGCCCGCGGCGTGCAGCCCGGCGACCGGGTCGGCCTCATGTCCCGGACCCGCTACGAGTGGACGCTCTGCGACTACGCGATCTGGGTGGCCGGCGCCGTGACCGTGCCCGTGTACGAGACGTCCTCGGCCGAGCAGCTCCGCTGGATTGCGCAGGACTCCGGAGCCGTGGCGCTGGTGCTGGAGGGCGAGCGGCACCGGCAGGTCTGGGACGAGGTCGCCGCCGAGCTGCCCGAGGTGCGCGCCGTCGTCGAGATCGACGCGGGCGGGCTCGACGAGCTCCGGGCCGCCGGCGCCGGCGTCGACCCCGGCGAGCTGGAGCGGCGGCGGGCGGCGCTGACCGCCGACGACCTCGCCACGGTCATCTACACCTCCGGCACCACCGGGCAGCCGAAGGGCTGCGAGCTCACCCACCGCAACCTGCTGGCGCAGGCCCGCAGCACCGGCGTGCTCCTGCCGCAGATCCTCAACGACCGCGGCACGACGCTGCAGTTCCTCCCGCTGGCGCACGTGTTCGCCCGCTGGGTGCAGGTCGCCTGCGTCGAGAACCGCGTGCAGATGGGCCACAGCGCCGACATCACGGCGCTGCTGCCCGACCTCGCCGCGCTGCGCCCGACGTTCCTGCTCAGCGTGCCGCGGGTCTTCGAGAAGATCTACAACGGCAGCAAGCAGCGCGCCCACGCCGAGGGCAAGGGCCGCATCTTCGACGCCGCCGAGAGCACCGCGATCGCGTACAGCACCGCGCTCGACGGCCGCGGGCCGAGTCTCGCGCTGCGGCTCCGGCACGCCGTGTTCGACCGGCTCGTGTTCACGCGGCTGCGCGCGGCGATGGGCGGACGGGTGGCGTACGCGGTCTCCGGCGGCGCGCCGCTCGGCGCCCGGCTGGGGCATTTCTTCCGCGGCGCGGGCATCACCGTGCTGGAGGGCTACGGCCTCACCGAGACCAGCGCGCCCAGCACCGTCAACACCCCCGACGCGATCCGCGTGGGCACCGTGGGGCGCCCGCTGCCCGGCGTCCGGGTGCGCATCGCCGACGACGGCGAGATCCTCATCGCTGGCGACCACCTGTTCCAGGGCTACTGGCGCAACGAGCGGGCCACCGCCGAGACGCTCGCCGACGGCTGGCTGCGCACCGGCGACCTCGGCGCGCTGGACGACGACGGCTTCCTGTCGATCACCGGGCGCAAGAAGGAGATCCTCGTCACCGCCGCCGGCAAGAACGTCGCGCCGGCGGTGCTGGAGGACCGCCTGCGGGCGCACCCGCTCGTCGACCAGTGCATGGTCGTCGGCGACCGCCGGCCGTTCGTCGCCTGCCTGGTCACGCTCGACGTCGAGGCCGCCAAGCCCTGGCTGAAGGCCCGCGGGCGGCCGGAGGACGTCCCGCGTACCGAGCTGGTGCGCGACCCCGACGTGCTCGCCGAGCTGCAGCGGGCCGTCGACGACGCCAACCGCGCCGTGTCGCAGGCCGAGTCGATCCGCAAGTTCGTGGTGCTCGACGCCGAGTGGAGTGAGCAGGGCGGACAGCTGACGCCGTCGCTGAAGCTCAAGCGGTCCGTGGTCCTGGAGGAGTTCGCCGATGACGTCGAGGGGCTCTACCGCGACGCTCGGCGCTGAGGCGCTCGCGGTGCCCGGGCACCTGCGCGCGCCGATCACTGCGTTCCGCAGCACGCTGCTGGTGCTCGCGGCCGTGCTCACGACGTTCGCCAGCGACCGGCAGTACGCCGCTCTGCCGATCGCGCTCCTCGGCGGCCTGGCTCTGTTCGCCGACCGAGCCCGGTACGCCCGCCAGCGACCGCTGGCTGTCGCCGTCGTCGAAGCCGTGGTGACCGGAGCGAGCATCGTCTTGACCGGCGGCAGCGAGAGCCCGATGCTGCCCTACCTGCTGGCTCCACCCGCGAGCGTCGGGCTGACGGTCGGCGCCCGCGCGGTTCTAGCAGCCAGCGGTGCCGCGGCCGTGACCCTGCTCGCGGGTCGGTTGGTCGTCGGGACCCGCCCGGCCCCGGTGGACGACACCGACGACCGCTTCGTGGTGGTCGCCGTGCAGTGGGTCCTGCTCGGGCTGGCCCTCGGGCTGCTGGCGACCCGAGCGCGCGGGCGCGCACCGGACCCGTCGGCGGACAAGAACCGCTACGCCGAGGCCCGCGAGCTGCTGGAGCAGCTGCGCGCCGTGAGCCGCGGCCTGCCCGGCAGCCTCGATCCCGGGAGCGTCGCCCGCACCCTGCTCGACGAGTGCATCGAGCTGACATTGTGCGAGCACGGCTCCGTGCTGCTGGATGTCGAGGGCGACCAGCTCGTGCCGCTGGCCCTGCACGGCTATCAGCGCATCCCTTGGCGCGCCAGCCTGTCCTCCGACGGCCCTATTCAGCGCGCGTGGCTGTCCGGATCTCCGATGCTGGACCGACGCGATCCGGACACCGACGGGCAGCGGGCCGGCAGTGTGCTGCTCGTCCTGCCCATGACCGTCGAGGCACACCGCGTCGCCGTCGTGGCCCTGGAGTCACCCCGACTGGACGCCTTTGACGGGCTCGTGGACCCGATGCACGAGCTGGTCGGGCGCTACGCCTTGCCGCTCGAGAGCGCAGCACTGTTCGACGAGCTCCGCATGCGTGCCGCGCAGGAAGAGCGCACTCGACTCGCCCGTGAGATGCACGACGGCATCGCTCAGGATCTCGCGTTCCTCGGCTACGAGCTGGACGCACTGTCCGCGGTGCTCCGCCACAACCCGGATAAGGCGCTCGACGAGGTGCGCCGCCTCCGCAAGCAGATCACCGGTCTGATGAGCGACCTGCGGCTGTCCATCACGGACCTGCGCTCCAGCATCGGTCCCAGCCGGGGTCTCGGCGCCGCCCTGTCGGAGTACGCCCGCTCGGTCGGCACCAGCAGCGGCATGACCGTCCGCCTCAGTCTCACCGAAGGCAGCACCCGCCTGCCGGCGGACACCGAGGTGCAGATGCTGCGCATCGCCCACGAGGCGATGAGCCGCGCCCGGCGTCGTCCCGACACCTCGAACCTGTGGGTCACTCTGGTTGTCGACCCGCCCAACGCCACGCTCGAGGTCGAGGACGACGCGGTCTACCTACCAGAGCCCGGACAGGACGACACGACCGGACTCAAGGTCATGCGCGAACGAGCAGACAAGTTGGGCGCGACGTTCAGCGCCACGCCTCGCAGGCCGAAGGGGATGCGTGTCAGCGTCAGCATCGGAAGGACAGCAGATGAATCCGCGGATCTTGCTCGTCGATGACCACGACCTGATCCGCGGCGGGCTGCGCGGAGCCTTCGAGCGTGAGGGGTTCGACGTCGTCGGCGAGGCTTCGCGCGTCGAGCAGGCCGTCGCGTTCGCGGCCCAGCTCGAGCCGGACGTGGTCGTCATCGACGTTAACCTCCCCGACGGCTCCGGTCTGGACGCCGTGCGCCGCCTGCGCGCCCGTCACCCCGACATGGGCATCGTCGTGCTGACGATGTACGACGACGACGAGCACCTTCTCGCGGCGCTGGAGGCCAAGGCCTCCGCGTTCGTCCCCAAGAGCTCCCCGACCGACGAGGTGCTCTCCGCGGCGAGGCACGCCGCGGCGGCGCCGCACTCGTTCAGCGCGGCCAACCTCGCGAGCGCCATGCAGCGGCGGATGGACCCCGCCAAGCCGAAGCTGTCGGCCCGCGAGCAGGAGGTGCTCACCCTGCTCGGCGAGGGGCTCACCATCCCACTGCTGTCGAAGAGGCTGTACATCAGCGAGTCCACGGCCAAGACCTACGTCTCGAAGGTCTACGAGAAGCTCGGCGCCAGCAACCGCAGCCAGGCGCTCGTGGAGGCGGTCCGGCTCGGGCTGCTGCAGGTCGAGAACGGCGGCGGCGGCCTGCCGCAGCGCAAGCGCGCCTGAGCCGTCGTCCGGAGGAGGTACGACGGCCTCCGCCCGTCAAGCCCTGTCGCGGCGCCTTCGGTCCCCGCCCGCGTCGTGCTCCCCTCGTGCGCGACGCGCCGGCGCGGAGCTCCTCGCGCAGGTGACGGCGCCGGGCCCGGCGGGCGGAGCTCACAGCGGGCACGCTCGTCGGCCGCACGACAGCTCCACGTCGTCGTGGCGCGGATCGCGCTCACCGGGCTCGCGCGTGCGTCTTCCTCTCCCTGTCAGCGGCAGCGGACGCCACCTCGCTCCTCGCGCTAGC
>JALYNK010000117.1 GCA_030773235.1 Actinomycetota bacterium
GCTCGTCAGCCGTGCGCACCAGCACCCGTACGGGCAGCGGCAGCGCCTGCTCGACGCGCTCGGCGAGCCCGTCCGGCTCGGCGTCGACCACCGCGTTGCCGCTCTGCAGGTACGTCTTCGCGTCGGTGCAGCCGACGTCCGTCAGCACGCGGGCCAGCACCGGCATGGCCAGCCGGTTGCGCCCCCCGACGTTGATCCCGCGCAGCAGCACCACGCACCGGGTCATGCGTCCTCCTCGTCCGGCCGCTGAGAGGTACAGGGTCCTGGACACGGTGGCCGAGCTCGACGGGAGTGCCTGCGGGGTGCCCGATGTCCGCAACGCTCCAGGTCACGCGGCTGCAGTCGAGGTGGCGCGCGAGGTGGAGGCGGACCGGGCGCTCGCCCGCCCGGCCCGAACCGCTGCTCGTCGAGGTCGCGCAGGCCGCGGGACGGGCGGCTGAGCCGAGGGGTAGACCCCCGGCGCGGGCGACGGGCTGGCGCAACCGCCCTCCTACGCTGCCGCGGTGACCCTGCCGCCCGTGCTCGCTGCCCGCGAGCTCGCCGAGCGGGTGCTGATCCCGGACGCCGAACGGGTCGACGTCGAGGGTGTGCGCCCGGCGACCGTCGCGGCCATCGGCGCCGCGGGGCTGCTCGGCCTCGCCGGTCCGCCCGGGTACGGCGGCGCGGATGCGCCGGCGTCGGTGCAGCGCGAGGTCACCGAGGTCCTCGCCGGCGCGGACGGCACGACCTGGTTCGTCGTCAACCAGCACGCCAACCCGCTGCAGTCGCTGGCCCGCAGCGACAACGTCGCGCTCAAGGAGCGCTACCTCCGTGCGATGTGCACCGGCGGCGCCCTGTCCGGGGTCGCCGTGGCGCACCTGCGCCGGCCCGGCACACCGGTCGCGGTCGCCCGCACGGCCGGCGGCTGGTCCTTCTCCGGCACGGTGCCGTGGCTGACCGGCTGGGGGGTCGCGGACGTGTTCCTGCTCGCGGGGGAGACGCCGGCCCGCGAGGTGGTGCTCGCGCTGGTACCCGCCCGCGCGCGAGCCGGCCTGACCGCCGGGCCACCGATGCGCCTGGCCGCCATGCAGGGCAGCTGCACGGTCGCCGTCGAGCTGCGCGACCTCGCGGTCCCCGACGCCGACGTCACCGAGGTGCTGCGGCGCGACGACTGGGTCGAGGCCGACCGCCTCAAGACCGCCAACGTGTCCCCGGCCGTGTTCGGGCTGCTCATCACCGTCGTCCGGCACCTCGCCGACACCGCCCGCCGACGGGCGGACCCGGTCGCCGCGGACCTCGCCGCCCGGCTCGGTGACGAGGCCGACGAGCTGCGCCGCTCGGCGTACGCCCTGCTCGACCACGTCCCGCCGTACGAGCAGGTCGAGGACCGCCTGGCGCTGCGCGCCGCGGCGCTCGAACTCGGCGTGCGTGCCGCGACGTCGCTCGTCGCCGCGACCGGTGGCGGGGCGATGGCCCTGTCGGCCGCGCCGCAGCGGCTGGCGCGGGAGGCGCTGTTCCACCTCGTGCAGGCCCAGACCGGGCCGGTGCGCGAGGCCACCCTGCGGCACCTGAGGGAGCGGACGCGGTGACGGACCTGCAGGACCTCGCCCGGCAGCTCGCCGTCGTCGGACGCAAGGCGGTCGCGGCGGGCCTGGTCATCGGCTCGGGCGGCAACCTGTCGGCCCGGCTGCCCGGCGGCGACGAGTGCGTGGTCACCGCGAGCGGCACCTGGCTCGACGAGCTGGGCCCGGACGACTTCTCGGTCGTGGGCATCGCCGACGGGGAGGTCCGCGGCGGTCACCCCCGCCCCAGCAGCGAGGTGCCGCTGCACCTGACGACCTACCGGGTCCGGCCCGACGTCAACGCGGTCGTGCACCTGCACCCGCAGACGAGCGTGCTGCTCGCCGCGCTCGGCCACCAGATCCGGCTGCTGACGATCGACCACGCGTACTACGTGCGCGAGGTGCGGACGACGCCG
The DNA here is from genome assembly GCA_030773235.1 of Actinomycetota bacterium. Lineage (GTDB taxonomy): Bacteria > Actinomycetota > Actinomycetes > Mycobacteriales > SCTD01 > JALYNK01. Next base: position 1,958 of record JALYNK010000117.1, read on the forward strand.
TTCGTGCAGAGCGGGACGCAGGAGCTCGCCGACGTCGCGGCTGCCGCGGTCGCGGACGGGTGCAACTGCGTCGTGCTCGGCCACCACGGCTGCTCGGCGCTGGGCGGCACGGTCGAGATGGCCCACAAGCGGGCGGCCAACCTCGAGGAGGCCGCGCGCGCGACGCTCACGATGCTGCAGCTCGGCGACGCGACGACCGCGTGCCCGCCGTCCTACCTCGAGGTCGTGCGGGCGGCGGAGGCCCCAGCCCCGTGAGCCCAGCTCCGTGACGCTGGTCGCCGGGCTCGACGTCGGCGGCTCGTCGGTCAAGGCCTGGGTGCACGCGCCCGAGGGCGTGCTCGCGCAGGTCGCGGCACCGACGCGGACCCTGCGCCCGGCCGCGGACCGCGCGGAGTTCGAGCCGGACGCGTGGCAGGACGCGTGCCGCTCGGCGCTTGCCGCGGCGGTCGAGCGGGCGGGCCGGCCGACCGACGAGTACGCCGGCGTCACCGCGTGCAGCCTGCGGCAGGGCTTCGTGCTCCTCGACGGGGCCGGCCAGCCGCTCGGGCGCGGGGTGCTCAACAGCGACCGGCGCGGCGGCCCGTACGCGTCCGTGCTCGAGGGCCGGCACGACCTCACCGGGCACTGGCCCGCGCCCGAGCTCACCCTGCCCAAGCTGCTGGCTGTCGCCGCCGAGGAGCCGGAGCGCTGGGCGGCGACCGCGCAGGTGCTTTTCGTGCACGACTGGCTGCTCGCGCTGCTGAGCGGCGAGCGGGTGACCGAGGCGTCGTACGCCTGCGCGGGCGGCATGGCCGACGTGGCTCACCGGCGCTGGGCGGGCGATCTGCTCGACACGTGCGCGATCGGTACGGAGCGGCTCGCGCCGCTGGTGGAGGCCGGGACCCCGGTCGGCCGGCTGCGCGAGGGGTGGGGGCTGCCCGCCGGTCTGCCGGTCGTCGCGGGGTGCGGCGACACCCAGCTGGCCGCCGCCGCGGTCGGCGGGCTGGCCGACGGCGTCGTCGTGGTGGTCGCCGGCTCGTCCACACCGGTGATCGCCGCGACCGCCGCGCCCGTCGCCGACCCGCTCGGCCGGCCGTGGGTGTCGACGCACGCCGACCCGGGGCTCTGGGCAGCCGAGGGCAACGCCGGTTACCCCGGCACGTTCAGCGGCTGGTGGCGCGGGCTCGCCGGGACCCCGGACGCGGTGAGCGCGCCGGTCGACCTGCTGGCGGTGACGGCCGCGCCGTACTGGTCGCGGGAGACCTGGGAGCGCCGGCCGCCGGGAAGCCTGGTCGGCCTGCGGCCCGACACCACCGTGGACGAGGTCGCGGCCGCGCTGCTGCAGGCGCACGCGTACGCCGTGCGCGGCAACCTCGCGGACCTCGAGCGAGCGCTCGGCGCACCTGCCCGCGACGTGGTCGTCACCGGCGGCGGAGCGGTGGACGGCACGTTGCCCGCCCTGCTGGCCGATGTCCTCGGCCGGGACGTCCGGGTGGCCCGGGAGGGCGGGGCCGCCGAGGCCGGGGGCGTGCTCGTGCGCCGGGCGCTGGGCGAGGACGTGCCGCTCCCCGGACTGCCGGAACGGGTGCTCCCGGCGGGCGACCGGGCCCCGTGGGACGAGCCCTACGAGCGCTGGTGCGCCGCGCACACCGCCCTGCGCGCCGCACTGCCCCTCTGAGCGGTCAGCCGCCGGCCATCGCGCCGACGACGAGCAGCGGCTCGGTGCCGGCGACCACCGGGTCGGGCAGCGGCGCGTCCGGCGGCTCGTGCGACAGGTCCTCGCGGCAGGCGAAGTAGCGCACGAAGGCGCGGCGCCGACCGGTGTCGCGGTCGCGGATGCACCCGCGCAGCACCGGGTGCCGCGCCTCCAGCGCGTCGAGCACGGCGCGGGTGGTGACAGGGGGCGCGACGTCGAGCACGACCTCGCCGGTCACCCGGGCGAGCGCGCGCAGGTGCGCGGGCAGGACGACGCGGACGGGCGCGACGGCGGTCACGGCAGCGTCTGCACCTCCACCGACAGCACCGGCGGCAGGTCGCGCACCAGGGCTGTCCACGTGTCGCCGCCGTCGGGCGAGCCGTACACCTGTCCGCCCGTGGTCCCGAAGTAGACCCCGCCGGGCTCCAGGGTGTCGACGGCCATCGCGTCGCGCAGCACGTTGACGTAGCAGTGCTCCTGCGGGAGCCCGCGGGTCAGCGGCTCCCACTCGTCGCCGCCGACCCGGCTGCGGTAGACGCGCAGCCGCCCGTCGGGCGGGAAGTGCTGCGAGTCGCTGGTGATCGGGACGACGTACACGGTCTCCGGCTCGTGCGGGTGCACCTGGACCGGGAAGCCGAAGTCGGTGGGCAGGTCGCCGGAGATCTCCCGCCACGACGAGCCGCCGTCGTCGCTGCGCATCACGTCCCAGTGCTTCTGCATGAACACCGTGTCGGGCCGGGACGGGTGCCGCGACAGCCTGTGCACGCAGTGCCCGGCCTCCGCCTCCGGGTCGGGGATGCCGTCGGACTGCAGGCCCTTGTTCGCCGGGCGCCAGGTGGCGCCCGTGTCGTCGCTGCGGAACACGCCGGCCGCGCTGATCGCGACCAGCAGCCGGGCGGGGTCGGCGGGGTCGAGCACGACGGTGTGCAGGCAGAGCCCGCCCGCCCCCGGCTGCCAGGCGTGCACGGACGGCTGGTCGCGCAGGCCGGACACCTCCCACCACGACCTGCCGCCGTCCGCCGAGCGGAACAGCGCGGCGTCCTCGGCCCCGGCGTAGACCAGGTCGGGGTCGCTCGGCGACGGCTCGAGGTGCCAGACGCGGGCGAACTCCCACGGGTGCGGCGTGCCGTCGTACCACTGGTGCGTGCCGGGGTCGCCGTCGTAGCGGAAGCCGTCGCCGACCGCCTCCCACGTCCGGCCGCCGTCGTCGGAGCGCTGCAGCACCTGACCGAACCAGCCGCTGGACTGCGACGCCCAGATCCGATCGGGCTCGGCCGGGCTGCCGGCCACGTGGTAGACCTCCCAGCCGCCGAACAGCGGGCCCTCCACCCGCCAGTCGTCGCGCCGCCCGTCCGCCGTGAGCACGAACGCGCCCTTGCGCGTCCCCACCAGCACCCGCACCCCGGTCACGTGCGCCTCCCGTGTCCTCGTCTGCGAAGCAGACGTCCAGATCGTCGTCCTGAGGAGGACGGCCGGCAGCGCCGGGACTCATCGGTCGATCAGAGACGGACCTCGACGGACGGCTCGGGCTCCTCGGCGAGGCCCCAGACGGACCGGCGCAGCGGCAGGAAGTCGGCGGGCACCTCGGGGCGCCGGGCGCGGCGCCGCCGGTCGGGCCGCGCCGCGGTGAGCAGCAGGTCGCGGGCCCGCTGCAGCCGTACGGTCCACTCGCCGTCGACCGCGTCGAGGTCGGGCCGGTCGCGGTGCAGCGCGCGCCGGTACGCCGCCTTGACCTCCTGGACGGAGGCGTCCGGGCG
>JALYNK010000118.1 GCA_030773235.1 Actinomycetota bacterium
GCCCGCCTCGTGGCGGAACGCGGCTGGCAGGAGACGACGGCCGCCGCGCGGGTCGTGGGCGAGTGGGACCGCCTCGTCGGACCGGAGATCGCCGACCACTGCCGCCCGGTGTCACTGGTCGAGGGCGAGCTCGTGCTCGTCGCCGAGTCGTCGGCCTGGGCCACGCAGCTGCGCCTGCTGTCCCGGCAGATCACCGCCCGCCTGACCGCCGCCGTCGGCCCCGGCGTCGTGGCGCGCGTCGTCGTGCGGGGTCCCGCGCAGCCGGACTGGCGGCGGGGTCCGCGCCGGGTGCAGGGCCGGGGCCCGCGCGACACGTACGGCTGAGGGGCGCGGTCGCTCGCTCGGCGGCCGGGAGCGGGGGCGTCCGGCTGCGTCCTGGTCCGGGGCTGCGTGGGGGGGCACCCGGACGCGGGGTCGACGCGGCAGCGGGGCGCACAGGCCCGGTTCCAGCGGTTCTGGCGGATCACGCGGCTACACTGGAGTTCCTGCGGGACTCGCACGCGCGCGTCGAGGCCTGCGCGAGCCGCGCAGCCGGCCCGGCTCGCCGACGTCGTCAGCCCGCGGTGCGGGAGAGCGGAGCCTGCACGCATGGCCGAACAGCCCGGCTACGGCGCCTCGTCCATCACGGTCCTCGAGGGGCTGGAGGCGGTCCGCAAGCGGCCGGGCATGTACATCGGCTCGACGGGCGAGCGCGGTCTCCACCACCTGGTGTACGAGATCGTCGACAACGCCGTCGACGAGGCGCTGGCCGGCCACTGCGACACGATCACCGTCAGCCTGCTCGCCGACGGCGGCGTGCGGGTCAGCGACAACGGCCGCGGCATCCCGGTCGGGCTGCACCCCACCGAGGGGCGCCCCGCCATCGAGGTCGTCCTGACGACGCTGCACGCCGGCGGCAAGTTCGACGGCGAGAGCTACGCGGTGTCCGGCGGACTGCACGGCGTCGGCGCCGCCGTGGTCAACGCGCTGTCGATCCGGCTCGAGGTCGAGGTGCGCCGCGACGGCCACGTGTGGACGCAGTCGTACACGGCGGCCCGACCGTCCCAGCTGCTCCGCGGCGCGGCGACGGACGAGACGGGCACGACAGTCACCTTCTGGGCGGACCCGGCGATCTTCACCGAGTCCAGGCAGTACTCCCGGGAGACGCTGCACCGGCGCCTGCAGGAGATGGCCTTCCTCAACAAGGGCCTGTCGATCACCCTGCGCGACGAGCGCGGCGAGGAGGTCGACGAGGAGGTCTTCCTCTACCCGGGCGGCCTGGAGGACTTCGTCCGCCACCTGAACGCCACCAAGACGCCGTCGCACCCCAACGTCGTGGGCTTCTCGGAGGAGAGCACGACGGGCATGCGGATGACCGTCGAGGTGGCGATGCAGTGGAACGACTCCTACACCGAGTCGGTCTACACGTTCGCCAACACCATCAACACGCACGAGGGCGGGACCCACGAGGAGGGGTTCCGCTCCGCGCTGACCAAGACCTTCAACGAGTGGGCCAAGGCGAAGGGGCACCTCAAGGAGAAGGAGCCCAACCTCGAGGGGTCCGACATCCGCGAGGGCCTGACCGCGATCATCAGCCTTAAGATCGCTGATCCGCAGTTCGAGGGCCAGACCAAGACCAAGCTCGGCAACTCCGAGGCCAAGTCCTTCGTGCAGAAGGCGACCGGCGAGTGGCTGCGCGACTGGTTCGACCGCAACCCCGCCGAGGGCAAGTCCATCGTGCAGAAGGCGTCGCAGGCGGCCCGGGCGCGGCTGGCCGCGCGGCAGGCCCGCGACCTCACCCGGCGCAAGGGGCTCCTCGAGTCGAGCTCGCTGCCGGGCAAGCTGGCCGACTGCCAGTCGGCGGACCCGACCATCTCGGAGCTGTACGTCGTCGAGGGCGACTCGGCCGGCGGCTCGGCCAAGGGGGGTCGCGACTCGAAGTTCCAGGCGATCCTGCCGATCCGCGGCAAGATCCTGAACGTCGAGAAGGCGCGCATCGACCGCGTCCTCAAGAACAACGAGGTCCAAGCGATGATCACCGCTCTGGGCACCGGCATCCACGAGGACTTCGACGTCGGCAAGCTGCGCTACCACAAGGTGGTGCTCATGGCCGACGCCGACGTCGACGGCCAGCACATCCGCACGTTGCTGCTGACGCTGCTGTTCCGCTTCATGCGGCCGCTGGTCGAGCTCGGGCACGTCTACCTCGCGCAGCCGCCGCTCTACAAGATCAAGTGGACGGGTGGCGACCACGTCTACGCCTACTCCGACCGCGAGCGTGACGGGCTCATCGAGGCCGGCCAGGCCGCGGGCAAGCGTCTGCCGAAGTCCGGCGAGGCGGTGCAGCGCTTCAAGGGCCTGGGCGAGATGAACGCCGAGGAGCTGTGGTCGACGACCATGGACCCGGAGACGCGCGTGCTGCTGCAGGTGACGCTCGACGACGCAGCCACCGCGGACGAGTTGTTCAGCATGCTCATGGGCGAGGACGTCGAGGCGCGCCGCGGCTTCATCCAGCGCAACGCCAAGGACGTGCGCTTCCTCGACATCTGAGCTCCGCCGGTGTTCCACGTGGAACACCGGATGTGCCGCCCGGGCCGTGTTCCACGTGGAACGGCCTGTGACCCGAGAGGACCCGTGTGTCCGAGACCGTGCTGCCTCCGCCCCCGCGCGACCGCGTGGAACCGGTCGGCATCGAGGTCGAGATGCAGCGCAGCTACCTCGACTACGCGATGTCGGTCATCGTGGGTCGCGCGCTGCCCGACGTCCGGGACGGGCTCAAGCCGGTGCACCGCCGGGTCCTGTACGCGATGTACGACGGCGGCTACCGGCCGGACCGCGGCTACTTCAAGTGCGCCCGCGTCGTCGGTGACGTCATGGGCAACTACCACCCGCACGGTGACGCCCCGATCTACGACACCCTGGTCCGGCTCGCCCAGCCGTGGTCGCTTCGCTATCCGCTCGTCGACGGCAACGGCAACTTCGGCTCCCCCGGCAACGACCCGCCGGCGGCGCAGCGCTACACGGAGTGCCGGCTGCAGGCGCTGGCCATGGAGATGCTGCGGGACATCGACCAGGAGACGGTCGACTTCACGCCGAACTACGACGGGCGCAGCGCCGAGCCGGTGGTGCTGCCCAGCCGCTTCCCGAACCTGCTCGTCAACGGCAGCGTCGGGATCGCCGTCGGCATGGCGACCAACATCCCGCCGCACAACCTGCGTGAGGTGGCGTCCGGCGTCCAGTGGGCGCTCCAGCACCCCGAGGCGACTGACGAGGATCTGCTCGACGCGCTGCTGGAGCGCGTGCAGGGGCCGGACTTCCCCACCGCCGCCCTCATCGTGGGCCGGGAGGGGATCCAGGAGGCGTACCGCACGGGCCGCGGCTCGATCCGCATGCGGGCGGTCGTCGACGTGGACGAGGACAGCAAGGGCCGCACGATCCTCGTCGTCACCGAGCTGCCGTACCAGGTCAACCCCGACAACCTCGCCGAGTCCATCGCGGAGCTGGTCAAGGACGGCCGGGTCGGCGGGATCGCCGACGTCCGCGACGAGGGGAGCCAGCGCACCGGACAGCGGCTCGTCATCGTGCTCAAGCGCGACGCCGTCGCGAAGGTGGTGCTGAACAACCTCTACAAGCACACCCAGCTGCAGTACACGTTCGGCGCCAACATGCTCGCGATCGTCGACGGCGTGCCTCGGACGCTGCGCCTGGACGAGCTGGTGCGCTACTACGTGGCGCACCAGGTGGACGTCATCGTCCGGCGCACCCGCTACCGGCTGCGCCGGGCGGAGGAGCGGGCTCACGTCCTGCGCGGCTACGCGCGGGCGCTGGAGCGGCTGGACGACGTCATCGCGCTGATCCGGCGCTCGGAGTCCGCCGACGCCGCGCGCGACGGCCTCATGCAGCTGCTGTCGATCGACGAGGTGCAGGCGCTCGCCATCCTCGACCTGCAGCTGCGCCGCCTCGCGGCGCTGGAGCGGCAGCGCATCCTCGACGAGCTGGCGGAGCGGGAGGCGGAGATCGCCGACCTCCAGGCGGTCCTCGCGGACCCGGCTCGGCAGCGCCGGATCATCGGCGACGAGCTCGCCGAGGTCACCCAGCGGTACGGCGACGAGCGGCGCACCCGCATCGTGCCCTTCGAGGGCGACATGAGCGCCGAGGACCTCATCGCTCAGGAGGACGTCGTCGTCACGGTGTCGCGGGGCGGTTACGCCAAGCGCACGCGCACGGAGCTGTACCGCCAGCAGCGCCGCGGCGGCAAGGGCGTGCGAGGAGCGGCGCTCAAGCAGGACGACCTCGTCGAGCACTTCTTCGTGACGACGACGCACCACTGGATCCTCTTCTTCACGAACAAGGGCCGGGTGTACCGGGCGAAGGCGCACGAGCTGCCGGAGGGCGCCCGGGACGCCCGCGGGTCGCACGTGGCGAACGTGCTGGCCTTCCAGCCCGACGAGCGCATCGCGCAGGTCATGGACATCCGCGACTACGGCGTCGCGCCGTACCTCGTGCTCGCCACCCGGCGGGGTCTGGTCAAGAAGACCCCCCTGCGCGAGTACGACAACGGCAGGTCGAGCGGCCTCATCGCGATCAACCTGCGCGAGGACGACGAGCTGATCGGTGCGGCCCTCATCGGACCCGAGGACGACCTGCTGCTCGTCAGCCGGTCGGCGATGTCCATCCGCTTTCGGGCCGACGACGAGCAGCTGCGGCCGATGGGGCGCGCGACCTCCGGCGTCATCGGGATGCGCCTGCGGGAGGACGACGAGCTGCTGTCGATGGAGGTGGCGCCTCCGGGGCCGGACGCCGCCGAGCAGGCGCTCATGGTGGTCACCGACGGAGGCTTCGGGAAGCGGACACGGCTCGGCGAGTACCGGGTCCAGGGGCGTGGCGGCAGCGGCGTCCTCACCGCCCGGCTCGAGGAGCGCCGTGGTCAGCTGGTCGGCGCGCTGATCGTGGGTGAGGGCGACGAGCTGTTCGCGGTGACCAGCGCGGGCACGGTCATCCGGCTGGCCGTTGCCGGGCTGCGGCACCTGTCGCGCACGACGATGGGCGTCAAGCTCATCGCTCTCGAGCCGGGGGCGACCGTGGTGTCGGTCGCGCGCAACGGCGAGTCGCCGGCCACGGTCGAGCAGGCGCTCGACCCGGCCGCCGCGCCGGAGCCCGCGCCGGACGGACCGCCCCCCGCCGAGGCCGGGAACGGCGACGATGCTCCGGCGGGTCCGGCCGACGGGCTCCGCGAGGCGGCCCCGGACGGCGGGGAGCCGGACACCGCGGTCGACATGGACGGGGAGCAGTCGTGACGCAGCCCACCAGCCCACGGACGGCCCGCGGTCCCGGTGAGGACGACACCCAGGTCCTGCCGATCGCCGGCGGGACCGGGA
>JALYNK010000119.1 GCA_030773235.1 Actinomycetota bacterium
CCTCGCGCTCCGGCACGGCGACGTCGGCGGCCACGTCGTCGGGCGCGTCGTCGGCGACCGGCGCCGGACGGCGGCGCAGGCCGGTGAGGAAGCCGGTGCGGGTCCGGTGGTCGGCGAACGACGACGTCAGCCGGTCGAGGTAGATCGCGAGCAGCACGACGGCGAGGCCGCCCTCGAAGCCCGAGGCGACGTCGAGCTGCGTGACGGCGCGTACGACGACCGAACCGAGACCGGCAGCGCCGGTGAGCCCGGCCACGACGACCATCGACAGCGCCAGCATGATCACCTGGTTGACGCCTGCCATGATCGACGGCAGGGCCATGGGCAGCTGGACCTCGCGCAGGACCTGGCCCGGGCGCGCGCCGAACGCCTCCGCGGCCTCCACGACCTCCCGGTCGACCTGCCGGATGCCGAGCTCGGTGAGCCGCACCCCGGGCGCCAGGGCGAACACGGTGGTCGCCACGACGCCGGGCACCACCCCGACGCCGAAGAAGAACACCGCCGGGATGAGGTAGACGAAGACCGGCGTCGTCTGCATGAAGTCGAGCACCGGCCGCACGACGACGCTCACCGCCCGCGAGCGGGCGCTCAGCACGCCGAGCGGGATCCCGACGGCGGTGGCGAGCACCGCGGCGACCAGCACCACGGCGAGGGTCTGCTGGGTCTCGGTCCAGAGGTCCAGCGACAGCACGAGGGCGAACGCGACCACCGCGTACAGCGCGAAGCCCCAGCCGCGCGCCAGCAGCGCACCGACCGCGAAGATCGCGATCCACACCGGCGCCGGCGGCCCGGTGAGGGCGGCGGTGATGCCGTCCACCAGCGCGGACATCACGCTCGAGATGCCGTCGAACAGCCAGGGCAGCGTGGCGACGAGCCAGTCGATGGCGCGGGCGACGTAGTCGCCCAGAGGGATGCGGGGCACGGCTCAGCTCCTGCTCGGGGTGGCGGCCAGCGCGTCGAGGACGGCGGCACGCGGGACGACGCCGATCAGCCGCCGGTCCTCGTCCACGACCGCCAGCGGCACCTCGTGCCGCGCGACGAGGGTGAGGAGGTCGACGAGCGGTCGCTCGCACGACGTCGTGAGGTAGTCGTGGACGAGATCGGTGCGGCCCAACCGGCGGCCCTCGTGCACGGCGGCGGCGAGCCGCTCGTCGCGGACGACGCCGAGGACCCGGGACCGCTCGTCGACGACGTACGCCGCGGTCGCCTCGCCGGCGCCGAGCCGGCGCAGCAGGTCGTCGGGCCGGTCGTCGAGGCGGGCGAGGATCTTCGGCTCGCGCAGCACGTCGGCGGCGGTGAGCACCCGGCTGCGGTCGACGTCGGACACGAAGTCCGCGACGTACGCGTCGGCGGGCGCGGCGAGGATCTCCGGGCCGGTGCCGAGCTGCACGGTGCGGCCGTCCTTGAGCAGCAGGATCCGGTCGCCGAGCCGCATGGCCTCGTTGAGGTCGTGGGTGATGAACACGATCGTCTTGCCGAGCTCGGTCTGCAGGCGGATGAGCAGGTCCTGCATGTCCCGGCGGATGAGCGGGTCGAGCGCCGAGAACGGCTCGTCCATCAGCAGCAGCTCGCTGTCGGAGGCGAGCGCCCGGGCCAGGCCGACGCGCTGCTTCATGCCGCCCGACAGCTCGTCCGGGCGGGCGTCGGCCCGGTCGAGCAGCCCGACGGTGGACAGGGCCCAGTCCGCGCGCTCGCGCTGCTCCGCCGCGGGCGTGCCGCGCACGGCGAGGCCGTACGCGGCGTTCTGCCGCACCGTGCGGTGCGGGAAGAGCGCGAAGTGCTGGAACACCATGCTGACCGTCTCGTTGCGCAGCCGGCGCAGCTCGCGGTCGGTGACCCCCCTCAGGTCGCACCCGGCGAGCTCCACCGAGCCGGCGCTGGGCTCGATGAGCCGGTTGAGCAGCCGGACGAGCGTCGACTTGCCGGAGCCGGACAGGCCCATGACGACGAACAGCTCGCCGCGCCCGACCTCGAACGACACGTCGTGCACCGCGACGTTCGCGCCGGTGCGGCGGAGCACCTCGGCGCGCGACACGCCCTGCCGGGCGAGCTCGAGCGCCTCCTGCGCGCGGGCCCCGAACACCTTGGAGAGCCCCCGGCAGCGCAGGAGCGGATCGCTCACTTCGCTGCGGTCCACTGGTCGACCTGCTGCCCGTGGCTGTCGACCCAGCCCTTGGCGACCGCCGAGACCTGCTTCTTGTCGACGTCGACCTGCTTCTGCATGGCCTCCATCTCCTGCAGCGGGATGCGGAACTGCTGCAGCAGGCTGGTGAACCGCGGCACCTTGGCGCCGAGCTCGTCGCTCAGCGCGATGTTGGCGGAGTAGGCCGGCATGGCGCAGGCGCCGTTGCCGGTCGTGAGGCAGCCGTCGGTGTACGGCGTGGGCTCCTCGAGCTGGACCATGTCGTACTGCGCGAAGACCGCGTGCGGGTGGTAGAGGTACAGCACGATCGGCTGCTTGCGGTCGTACGCCCGCTTGAGCTGCGCGAGCTCGGCCGCCTCGCCGGCCACGACGTGCTCGAAGTCGATGCCGTAGCCCTTGAGCCGCTTGGCGTTCTGCTGCGTCGTCACGTAGCCGGGGTCGGCGTCGTAGAACTTGCCGTCGAAGACCTGCTTGAAGTCGTTGAGCTGCGTGACGCTCTTCAGCCCGGCCGCGGGCCCGCCCGGGTCGACGACGTACTTCGGGACGAACCAGCCCTGCGTCGCGCCGCCGTACGTCTCCGACACCAGCTTGACCTTGCCCTTGGCGCTGTCGGCGAACTTCTGCTGGTTGGGCAGCGCGACCTCGGTGAGCAGGTCGACGTCGCCGCGACCGGCGCCGGCCCAGGCCGCCGCCGGGTCGAGCTGGGTCGTCTTGAGCCCGCTCACCCCGAGGTCGGGCTTGCGCTGCGCGATCTCGCCGAGGATCGAGTTGGTGAGCGCGGCGGCGGTCCAGCTGAACTGCGCCGCGTCGACGCTGACCTTCTGCGCGGGTGCGGCCGAGCCGCTGCCGGCTCCGCCGGAGGACTGGGCACCGGGTGAGGTGGGCGACGAGCCGCCGCAGGCGGCGAGTGCGCCGGCCAGGGCGAGTGCGAGGGCGGACGCGCGCAGGCGGGGACGGGACAGGGTCGACATCGGCCTTCCGAGGTCGTCGGGCAGCGGGGTGCGCTGCGTCGGGACGGTCCGCACTGCGCGGGCCGGTCGTGCGACGGGTCGGGGACGGGGTCGGGCACGTACCGGTGCCCGGTGGGGGCACAGCATGAACGCTCCGGGGCCGGTTGGGCAGAGCCGGGTTTCGTGATGTGGCTCAGGCGACGGCGTCGGCAGGTCCTGCCGGTTCTCGGCGCGCGACGTCCAGCCGGGCGTTGCGCTGCAGCTGGTAGAGGTCGGTCCGGCTGTGCACGTAGCGGTCGCCTCGGCCGGCGTCGGGCTGGTAGTCCCACCCCGGGTCACGACCGAGGGCCAGCGCACCGGCGACCGTGCGGCGCTGCCGCTGGCTGGCGAGCACGTCCTGCGTGAGCGCGTCGAGGTCGTAGTGCCGGGCCACCTCGGCGCGGCAGGCCTCCAGCAGCGGCAGGCACGCGGACCGCCCGGCGAGGTCGACGAGCTCCCGCGGGTCGGCGACGAGGTCGTAGAGCTGCTCCGGGTCGCCCGGGCAGGCGACGTACTTGTAGCGGCCGTGCCGGACCATGACCGCCGGCGCCCGGACGCCCTCGGCGAGGTACTCGGCCAGCACCGGCCGCGCCGGCGCGCTGACGCCGCTCAGCAGCGGAGCGAGGCTGGCCCCGTCGACGTCGAGCGGCTCCGCGCCGGCCAGGTCGAGCAGCGTCGGCACCAGATCGGTGGTCGACACGCTGTCGGCGACGCGCCGGGGGGCGAGCCGGCCGGGCGCGGCGACCATGAGCGGCACGCGCATCGCGGGCTCGAAGAAGGTCATCTTGTACCAGAGGCCGCGCTCGCCGAGCATCTCGCCGTGGTCGGACAGGACGACCACGACGGTGTCGTCGGCCTGCCCGGTGCGCTCCAGCGTGTCGAGCAGCTGCCCGATCTTGGCGTCCACGTAGCTCACGGCCGCGTAGTAGCCGTGCCGCGCGTTGCGGATCTGCGCGTCGGTGAGCCGGGCCTCGTCCACGCCGATCATGTCCCGCACGCGGCGGCTGTGCGGGTCCGCGCTGTCGTAGGGCAGCGCGGGGACGGCGGGCAGGTCGATCGCGGCCGGGTCGTAGAGGTTCCACTGCTCCTCGCGGATCTCCCACGGGTCGTGCGGGTGGGTGAAGGAGACGAGAAAGCACCAGGGGTCGGCGCTGCCCGAGCGCGCGAGGTCCTGCAGGTGCCGGACCGACCGGAAGGCGACCTCCTCGTCGAAGTCGATCTGCATCGCGGTCTCGACGGTGCCGGCCTCGAGGACGCTGTCCATCGTGTGGTACCAGGGCAACCGGTCGGTGAGCGGCCGCGTCCAGTCCGGCGTCCAGTCGAAACCGGCGGGATAGATGTCGCCGGTCAGCCGCTCCTCGAAGCCGTGCAGCTGGTCGGGACCGATGAAGTGCAGCTTGCCGGCCAGCGCCGTGCGGTAGCCCGCCCCGCGCAGGGCGTGCCCGAGCGTCGGCACCGAGGCGGAGAACTCCGTGGCGTTGTCGTACGCGCCGATGCGCGACGGGCGCCGGCCGGTGTAGAGCGACGCGCGGGCCGGGCCGCACAGCGGCGCGGCGCAGTAGGCGCTGTCGAAGACGACCGAGCGGGCCGCGAGCCCGGTGAGTCGGGGTGCCTGGACCACGCGGTGCCCGTACGTCGGCAGGAACTCCGCGGACAGCTGGTCGACGAGCACCACGAGCAGGTTGGGCGGTCGGGAGCGCACGGGGAGGACCTCCGGGGCGCGGCGCGATTGTCGGGCCGACCGGTAGAGAATGGCACGGCCGCTCAGCGGGCGGCGAGGACCGGCTCGTACCCCGTGACCGAGACGGACAGCGTGGTCTCCCGTGGCAGCCGGGCGAGCGCGGCGTCGGTCAGCGCGCCGGCGTCGACGTGCCGGGCGCTCGGACCCATCGCGACGGCGGCGCGGACGTCGTCGGGAGTGAGGACGAGACGGCGCTGCACGAGCGCGCGATCGACCACCTGGTAGCCGGCGAGCGCCCGGTCCAGGCGCTCCTGCTTGTCCGGGTCGACGCGGACGAGGCCGAGCGGCGCGACCAGCTCGACGAGGTGCTCGGGCGTCGGAGCGGCGACGACCAGCCGCCCGCCGGGCCGGAGCACGCGGGCCGTCTCGGCCGGGGCCCGCGGTGCGAACACGGTGAGCACCGTCCCGACCGCGCCGTCGCCCACGGGCAGGGCGCGCCAGGCGTCCGCCACCACCGCCCCGA
>JALYNK010000120.1 GCA_030773235.1 Actinomycetota bacterium
GTGCCCGGCGCTGCGGCGCCGGTGCGTGCGCAGGCGCAGTCGCTGCTGACGCGGCTGCCCGGTGACGCCGCCCAGGACCTGCTCGCCGTGCTGGACAGCGAGCCACCGGACGAGCGGGCCGGCGTTCTGCGCGAGGAGCTGCTGCGGGCCGCAGAGCTGCCGGCGGGCGAGCGGTGCCGCGTCGTCCGCGGGCTCCTCGACGGCGTTCTCGCCCGCCCGGAGCACGCATACGAGCTGGCGCAGGCTCTGGTGGGCGTCGTGCTGGAGCTGCCGCCGCGCCCGTACGACGCGCTCGTGGCGGCGGTCGTGGCGTCGTCCGGTCGGCGTCCGCAGGAGGACGTCGACCGCTTGCATGCCGTGATCGGGTCGGCGATGGCGCGGTTCGCCATCCCTCAGTGGCAGCGCCTCGCCGCGAGCCTCAACGCGGCGGCGACGGCAGCGGGGCAGCCGGCCACATGGCGGTGAGCGGCGACCTCGACGCCGGCGTCGTGCAGGCCGCGCTCGGCGACCGGCCGGTGCGCGCCTATCCCGCGCTGCTGTCGACGGAGCCGGTGGCCATGCAGTGGGCGCGCGAGGGCGCGCCGTCGGGTGCCGTGGTCGTCGCCGACTACCAGGCCTCGCCGCGCGGTCGGGGCGGCTGGCCGTGGACCGTGCGCCTCGGAGTCGGGCTGGGCTTCACGCTGCTCGTGCGTCCGGACCTGCCGCCCGAGCGGGAGGGCTGGCCCTACGTCGCCTGCTTGCTGGGTCTGCACGACGTCGTCCGCGCGCCGGGCAGCGGCCTGGTGTGGCCCGACACGGTGTGCAGCCAGGACGGAGAGGTGCTCGCCCGCCTCGGCGTTCACGTGGAGCTCGGACCGTCGCGGACCCAGTGGGCGACGGTGACCGTGCTCGTCGAGGACGTCCCGCCGCCGCGGGCGCCGCTGCTGGCCCGGCTCGTCGAGGCGGTCGAGCGACGGCTCGCCCAGCCCGTGGCCGACGTCCGGGGCGACTACCTCCCGCTGTGCACCACCTTGGGGCAGCAGCACAGGGCACGGCTGATCCCCCTGGGACCCAGCGGACCGGAGGTCACCGGAGAGGCGGTCGACGTGCTCGCCGACGGGGCGCTGGTCCTGCGGACCGCGCGCGGATCGCGCGTCGCGGTCCCGCCGCAGAACCTCGGGCTGCTCGAGCAGCCGCAGCGTCCGGTGGAGCCTGCGTCCTAGCCCGCCACCGCCTCGAGCGCCTCGATCCGGTCGAGCTCCTCGATCAGCGCCCACCACAGACCCCAGTCACGGTGGTCCATACCCTCGCTGCTCCGCGCGCTTGCGAGAGCCAGCCTCATGCCATCGCGCAACGCGAAGGCGCGCCCCCAGCTGCCGTTGCGGTCAAGGCCGCCGAGCTCGTGCAGCAGCGCGCGCAGCGCGTCCAGCGCCGGCGAGGGCTCAAGCCGGTCGCCCTCGACCAGCTCCCCGAGCTCGTCGGCGAGCTGCAGCAGCGGGGCCCGCCGCAGCTCGGCGCGCACCAGCGCGAGTGCCTTCTCGAGCGCCGCCGCGGCAAGCCGGCTGAGCCCCTCGCCGGGCCCCACGTGCGAAGGCTCGACCTCGATGGCCACGGTGCGCGCCGGCAGCGCCTGGAAGCCGGACGCGACCTCCACGAGCAGGTCCACGTGCACGTAGCCGGTGACCGCGTCGCCGACGGCAGCCTGGAACGCGGCCGGGTCGACCGCCGTCGGGTGCACGCGCCGCCGCTCGACGGTCCCCGGCGGCCGGCCGCGCCGGACGGCCGTCACGAGCACCAGGGCGTCCGGGCGCAGGTCCTCGAGGCGCTGGACGACCGCGACCGCGCCGTAGTGCAGGTCCTCGGCGACCACGTCCGGCAACGCCTGTTGACGCAGTTGTTCGATGGCGAGCCGACCCAGGTCGAGGTCGCCCTGGAACAGCTCGTAGACGCCTCCGACGAGGACGGTCACGATGCGCTGACCTGCCCCGTTCAGACCCGGCGTGTCAGTCGCCGCCGCACGAGCAGGTGTTGACCTCGCGCACGATCTCCCCGTCCCCGGTGTGCGCGTGCGTGGTGCACGGCATGCACGGGTCGAAGCTGCGGATGGCGCGCAGCATGTCGATGCTGGTGAACCGCTGCGGGTCCGACACGTCCTCGATGATCGGGGTGTTCATGACCGCCTCCTCGTACGGACCCGGCTGGCCCCAGGGGTCGCGCGGCGAGGCGTTGATGGTCGACGGCGTGCAGATCTGGTAGTTGACGATCTTGCCCTTGTCCATGACGAGGTGGTGGGTCAGCCATCCGCGGCCGGCTCCCCACCAGCCGACGCTGCGCCGCTCGTCCAGAGGGATCGCCTTCTCGAGCTCGCTCGGGTTCATCGCAGCGACCCGCTTCTCGCCCTGCTTCATGAGCTTGTAGGCCTCGAGCAGGCTCTCGAGCGCGACGAGCTGGCTGAACAGGTAGTGGTAGGCCCGGCCGCGGTTGCGCTCGAAGGCGTTCCAGCGCGCTGGCACGTGCCACTCGACCTCGCGCTCGCCGGTTTCCCCCTTCGGCACGACGAACCGCATGCTGGACCCCGTCGCGCTCATGAAGTCGCTGGCCGGCATCTTCTGCGCCAGCGCCGTCACGAGCAGCCGCGAGTAGCAGCCGGCCTCGACGACCGAGCGGTCCCAGCGCGGCGAGGTCGACCAGGTGTACTTGTCCTTCCAGTCCCGGCCGCCGGGCTTGGGCAGCGTCCGCTTGTTCCACGGGTGGTACGGCGAGATCGGGTTGCCGAGCATGTCGGTCGCGTACCGGGAGGTGTGCGACGGCTCGTAGTAGGAGTGCTCGACGAACTCCTCCCAGCCGATGTTGATGTCGGTGAGCCGCGTCGTGACCAGCTCGCCGTTCAGCACGACGCCCGGCGTCGACCAGCGCTTCTCGCCCCAGGCGTTGCAGTTCTCGTACGTCGCGTCGTAGGCGTACGGGTCGTCCCAGTAGCCCGGGTCGATGTGGTTGGTTGGGCGCGAGCCCACGTACTGGTAGCGCTCGTCGGCCTCGTAAAAGAACTGCGGGATGTCGTCCCATACCGCCAGCATCCGCTGGGCGTAGTCGAAGATCTTGCCCAGGCGGGAGTGGAACTCGTTGAGCGTCTGCAGGGTCAGCGTCGTCGAGACGCCGCCCGGTACGACGTTCTCGGGGTGGGGGTACTTGCCGGTCAGCAGCACGACCATCTCGCGCGACAGCCGGGTGAACTCCAGACCCTCGCGGTAGAGCTTGCCGGTCAGCGGGTTCAGCGCGGTCGCGAGCTCGGCCATGGTCCGGAAGCCGTGGACGTGCGCGTTGGGGCACGGCCAGGCCTCCGCCTTGGGCCACAGCTCCGGGTTGCTCGCCTTGAGCACGGCTTCGCTGTAGTCGGGGCCGGCGAGCAGGTAGAGGTGCAGCGGGTTGTCGTAGCCCATCTCGGCGGCCTCGGTCATGTTGCGCACGACTGTGCCGAGCGGCGGCGGGCAGATGCCCATCGCGGCCTCGATCGCGTACGCCGCGGCGTGGGCGTGCACGCCGCCGCAGACACCGCAGGCGCGCGACGAGACGAAGATGGCGTCGCGCGGGTCGCGGCCCATGAGGATGACCTCGTAGCCGCGGAACAGCGTCGCCTGCGCGTGCGAGTCGAGGTAGGCGCCCTTGTCGAGGTCGGCGGTGACGTGGACGGCGAGCGCACCGGCGATGCGCGTCACCGGGTCCATGTTGAGGTCCTTGATGTGGCCGTTGCGGGCCACCAGGCGCTCGATCTTGGCCGTACGCTCCTCCTCGGTCACGGCGACCGCGGGCGTCGCGACGGTGAGGTCGTACGGGTTCGGGATGCCGCCGCGCAGGTTTGCGGCGCCGCTGGCGTCGAACTCGACCGGCAGAGTCTTGAAGCACATGCGGCGGGCTCCTGTCCGGGGGTCAGACGCGGGGGCGGGGGCTGCCGCCGCTGGGAGCCTCGTCGCGCTTGCCCCAGACGTCGGCGTCGTTGCGCGCGGTGTCCTTGGCGCGGCGCACCTTGTCGTAGAACCGGTGGCCGGCGTCGGCGAGCGCTGACGGCTCCGTCTTCTCCCGCGCGTACGCGCTCGGTGTGGCGCCCTGGCGGTCCCACCGCACCTCACGGTTGAGGTTGTTGTTGCTGAACCGCCGCAGCGGCCGGATGACGCTGCCGACCATCCGCGAGACCGTGGTGGAGGCCATCGAGCCCGGCGGGCGCTTGTAGAACGGGGTGAACTTGTCGGGAAACCCCGGCATGGTGCAGCCGATGCAGGCGCCGCCGGCGTTCATGCATCCGCCGACGTGGTTGATCATGCCGCGAGAGGTGATGTTGCAGTTGACCACCGGCCCCCAGCAGCCGATCTCGACGAGGCACTCCGGATCGCCGAACTCCTCGGCGAACACCCCCTCCTCGTAGTAGGCGCCCCGCGTGCACCGGCGGTGGACCGTCTCGCCGAACAACCACGCCGGCCGGCCGAGCTCGTCGAACTCCGGCAGCGGACCGAACCCCTGCAGGAAGTAGAGGACCGCGGCGACCGTCTCGTTGAAGTTGTCGCCGATCGGCGGGCAGCCCGGCACGTTCACCACCGGCACGCCGAGCACCGAGCGGTAGTCCTTGCCGAGGAAGTCCATGAGGCTCATCGCGCCCGTCGGATTGCCCTCGGCGGACGGGATGCCGCCCCAGGTCGCGCAGGTCCCGATGGCGATCATCGCGGCGGCGTTGGGCGCGAGCCGGGCGATCCACTCGGTCGCGCTGACCGGCCGCAGCTCGCCGTCCGGCCCCCACGGCTCCTCGCCCTGCGCGGACCAGTAGCCGCCGGCCCGCCACGCCGCCACCTCGTCCATGATCGAGCCTTCGAGGATCACGACGTACGGCGCGTCGAGCTCGCCGAGCACCGCCTGCTCCGCCGGTCGCAGGTAGTGCGCCCCGGCCTCGACGTTGAGCACCGGGTGGTGCAGCACGACCCGCGGGATCCCGGGGTGCGCGCCGAGCAGCAGGCTCTCCAGGCTCGGCGTCGTACCGCCGGTGACGGCGACGCTGCAGCCGTCGCAGCTGGCGCCCGCGAACCAGAACGCATGGACCTTCTCGAGCGGCCCGAAGCGCTCCGGCGCGCTCATCGTCGGGACCAGGTCCTCCATCATCGCGCGAGCCGGCATCCCGAAGTCGCCGAGCGCCTCGTAGTCGTGGTAGCGGTCCACCGGACCCAGCTCGTCGAGCAGCTCCTGCGCGGGCGTCCGGTCGACCTGCCGGGGTGTGCGCGTCTGCCGGTCCGCCATGGTCCGCCCCCGGGTCGCACCTGTGGCC
>JALYNK010000121.1 GCA_030773235.1 Actinomycetota bacterium
CCCGGGTGGCGGCGGCCCGCGCGGTGGTGCCGCGCGCGGCGGTGCGACGCCCGGTGCCTTCGGCCGGTCCGGTGGGGGTCGCCCCGTCCGCGGCCGCAAGAGCAAGAAGCAGCGGCGTCAGGAGTTCGACAACCTCGCCGCGCCGACGATGGGCGGTGGCGTCGCCCGCGGCAACGGCCAGGTCGTGCGCCTGGCCCGCGGGGCGTCGCTCGCCGACTTCGCCGACAAGATCGAGGCCAATCCCGGCTCGCTCGTGCAGGTGGTCTTCACCGAGCTCGGCGAGATGGTGACCGCGACGCAGTCCTGCACCGACGAGACGCTGCAGCTGCTCGGTGCCCAGCTGGGCTACGACGTGCAGATCGTCTCGCCGGAGGAGGAGGACGCCGAGCTCCTCGAGCGCTTCGACCTGTCCTTCGGCGGCGAGTACGACGCCGAGGCCGAGCTCGTCGCGCGGCCTCCGGTCGTGACGATCATGGGCCACGTCGACCACGGCAAGACCCGGCTGCTGGACGCCATCCGGCAGACCGACGTGGTCAAGGGCGAGGCCGGCGGCATCACGCAGCACATCGGCGCGTACCAGGTCCACCACCCCGTCGAGGGCGGCGTCCGCGAGATCACGTTCATCGACACGCCGGGCCACGAGGCGTTCACCGCCATGCGTGCCCGCGGCGCGAAGGTGACCGACATCGCGGTCCTGGTCGTGGCGGCCGACGACGGCGTCAAGCCGCAGACGGTCGAGGCGCTCAACCACGCCCAGGCCGCCGAGGTGCCGATCGTCGTCGCGGTCAACAAGATCGACAAGGAGGGCGCGGACCCGGCGAAGGTCCGCGGCCAGCTCACCGAGTACGGCCTCGTCGCCGAGGAGTACGGCGGCGAGACGATGTTCGTCGACGTGTCGGCGAAGAACGGGCTCAACCTCGAGGAGCTCCTCGACGCGATCCTGCTCACCGCCGATGCGGCGCTGGAGCTCACCTCCGACGCCTCGGTGGCGGCGCAGGGCGTGGCGATCGAGGCCCGGCTGGACCGCGGCCGCGGTCCGGTGGCGACCGTGCTGGTTCAGCGCGGCACGCTGCGGGTCGGCGACTCCGTGGTGGCCGGCGACGCGTTCGGTCGCGTCCGCGCGATGCTCAACGAGCGCGGCGAGAACGTCACCGAGGCCGGGCCGGCGCAGCCGGTCCAGGTGCTGGGCTTCACCAGCGTCCCCGGCGCCGGCGACAACTTCCTCGTGGTGCCCGAGGACCGCGTCGCCCGGCAGATCGCCGAGCAGCGGCAGTCGCGCGAGCGCGCCGCCGCGCTCGCGCAGAGCCGCGGGCGTCCCACCCTCGAGTCGCTGTTCGAGCGGCTCAAGGAGGGCGAGAAGACCCAGCTCAACCTCATCCTCAAGGGCGACGTGTCGGGCTCGGTCGAGGCCGTCGAGGACGCGCTGCTCAAGATCGAGGTGAGCGACGAGGTCTCGCTGCGGATCATCCACCGCGGCGTCGGCGCCATCACGGAGAACGACGTGACGCTCGCGTCCGCGTCCGACGCCGTGATCCTCGGCTTCAACGTCCGGCCCGAGGGCAACGCCCGCGACCTCGCCGAGCGGGAGCACGTCGACATCCGCTACTACTCGGTGATCTACGCGGCGATCGAGGACGTCGAGGCGGCCCTCAAGGGCATGCTCAAGCCGGTCTTCGAGGAGGTGCAGCTCGGCACCGCCGAGGTGCGCGAGGTGTTCCGCGTCCCGCGGATCGGCAACGTCGCCGGTTCGCTGGTGCGCAGCGGCCTCATCCGCCGCAACGCGAAGGCCCGTCTCGTCCGCGACGGGCTCGTGGTGGCCGACAACCTCACCGTCGAGTCGCTGCGTCGCTTCAAGGACGACGCCACCGAGGTGCGCGAGGGCTACGAGTGCGGTATCGGGCTCGGGTCCTACAACGACATCAAGGTGGAGGACGTCATCGAGACGTTCGAGATGCGGGAGAAGCCGCGCGTCTAGGCGCTACGCCGCACGGGGGTCGTCCCGGCCTGCGACTTCGTCGCTCTCCGGCCCACGACGACCCCCGTGCGGCTCCGCTCGCCTGTCCGGCTCCCGCACCGCTTACGGCTCGAAGACTGGAGGCTGCGCGTGTGGGTCGGCAGTCTGGAGCTGGACCTGCTGCTCGGGGACGTGCGGTCGCTGAAGCAGAAGCGGAGCGTGGTGCGGCCGGTGGTCGCCGAGCTCAAGCGGTACGGCGTGAGCGCGGCCGAGGCGGGCCACCTCGACCTGCACCGGCGCGCGCTGGTCGGCGTCGCGGTGGTGGCCGCCGATGCGGGGCACTGTCGGGAGGTGCTCGACACCTGCGAGCGGGCCGTCGCGGCCCACCCGGAGCTCGAGGTGCTGTCCGCCCGGCAGCGGCTGCTCGGGCCGGAGGACGATCCGTACGAACGGGGCGGACTGCACGACGAGTCCGACCCGTACGAGGAGTGAGAGGAGCCCGCCGTGGTCGACGTCGCTCGCGCGCGCAAGCTCGCCGTGCGCATCCGCGAGATCGTCGCCACCACGCTCGAGCTGCAGGTGAAGGACCCGCGGCTCGGCATGGTGACGATCACCGACGCCCGCGTGACCCCCGACCTGCGGGAGGCGACGCTGTACTACACGGTGCTCGGCGACGACCGGGTCCGCGCCGAGAGCGCCGCCGCGCTGGAGAGCGCCAAGGGCGTGCTGCGCACCCAGGTGGGGCGGCAGACCGGCGTGCGCTACACGCCCTCGCTCGCCTTCGTCGCCGACGCGGTGCCGCAGACCGCAGGCCGGCTCGAGGAGCTGCTCGAGAAGGCCCGTGAGCAGGACGCGCGCGTGTCCGAGCTGGCGTCGTCCGCGCGTCCGGCCGGCGACCCGGACCCGTACCGCTGGGACCCGCGCGGGGACGGGGTGGACCCGGAGCCCGTCGCACCGGACGACCAGGCCGCCGCGGGGGACGGCCGGTGAGCGTCGACGAGCGCGACTGGGCGGCCGCGCAGCGGCTGCTCGACGACGCCGACGAGGTCGTCCTCGCCTGTCACGTCGCGCCGGACGGTGACGCGCTCGGGTCGATGCTCGGCCTCGGTGCCGCGCTGCGCGACCGCGGCACCAAGGTCGTCGCGTCGTGGGGGAGCCGGCCGTTCGAGGTACCGGCGGCGTACGGGTTCCTGCCGGCGCTGGACCTGCTCGTGCCGGCCGAGGACGTGCCGCTCGAGCCCGACCTGCTCGTCACCCTGGACACCGGCAGCGCCGACCGGCTGGGCAGCCTCGCCGACCGCGTCGACACCGCCCGCCACGTGCTCGTCCTGGACCACCACGGCAGCAACACGGAGTACGGCACGGTGCACGTCGTCGACGCGGAGGCGAGCGCGACGGCGCTGGTCGTCGCCGAGCTGCTCGACCGGCTGGAGCTCCCGCTGACCCCCGAGATCGCCACGCCGCTCTACACCGGGCTGGTCACCGACACCGGCTCCTTCAAGCACGCCTCGACCTCGCCCGCCGCCCACCACCTCGCCGCCCGGCTGATCGCCACCGGCATCCGCCACGACGAGATCGCCCGCGCGATCTGGGACACCCAGCCCTTCGGCTACGTGCGTCTGCTGGGCGGGGTGTGCGCCCGCGCCCGGCTGGAGACCGAGGCGGTCGGTGGGCTCGGGCTGGTGTGGACGACCGTCGAGGTGGAGGACCTCCGGCGGCACGGGCTCGGTCTCGCCGACGTCGAGGGCGTCATCGACGTCCTGCGCACCACCGGTGAGGCCGAGGTCGCGCTGGTCGTCAAGACCGACCCCGCGGACGGGCTGCTCAAGGTGTCCGCACGCTCGAAGGGTGCCGTCGACGTCGGAGCGGTCTGCACCGGCCTCGGCGGCGGAGGGCACCGCTTCGCCGCGGGCTTCACGTCCGGGCACGGCGTCGAGGGCACACTCGCGGCGCTGCGCCGGGCGCTCGCCGACGCGCCCCGCGTGGACGGGTGACGCAGCCGGCTCCGGACGGCCTGCTCGTCGTCGACAAGCCCCCGGGCTGGACGAGCCACGACGTCGTGGCGCGCTGCCGGCGCCTCGCGCGCACGCGCAAGGTCGGGCACGCCGGCACGCTCGACCCGATGGCGACCGGCGTGCTGCTGCTGGGGATCGGCCGGGCCACCCGCCTGCTCGGGCACCTCGCCCTCACCGACAAGGCGTACGACGCCACCGTGCGGCTCGGCGAGGCGACCGTCACCGACGACGCGGAGGGCGATGTCGTCGAGCGGGCCGACCCCTCGGGCGTGTCCGACGACGCGCTGGCCGCGGCGGTGACCGCGCTGACCGGACCGATCGAGCAGGTGCCGTCCGCCGTCTCGGCGGTCAAGGTCGGCGGCGTGCGCTCGTACGCCCGGGTCAGGGCCGGCGAGGGGGTGGAGCTCGCCGCCCGGCCCGTCGTGGTCCACCGGTTCGAGGTCCGGGACCGGCGCGGCGCCGACGTCGACGTGCAGGTCGAGGTGTCGTCCGGGACGTACGTCCGCGCGCTCGCCCGGGACCTCGGTCGGGCGCTCGGCGTCGGCGGGCACCTCACGGCGCTGCGGCGCACCCGGGTCGGCGGCTTCGACCTGGCGGCGGCGTGGACCCTGGAGGCGCTGAGCGAGGACGGCGTCCTCGACGCCGCCGTCGTCCGGCTCGACGACGCGGTGGCCACCGCGTTCCCCGTCCGAGCGCTCACCGGCGACGAGGCGCTCGCGCTGGCGCACGGGCGGCGGTTGGCGCCGACCGGCAGGACGGGCGTGCACGGCGCGTTCGCGCCGGACGGGCGGTGCGTGGCGCTGGTCGAGGAGCGGGGCGACGCGGCGCGTCCGCTGGTGGTGTTCACGCCGGCGTGACCCCCGCGGCCGCGTGGCAGGGTGGGCGCGTGCAGCGCTGGCGCGGGGTGACGAGCGCTCCGCCGGGGTGGGGCCGGTGCGTGGTGACCATCGGCGTCTTCGATGGCGTGCATCGCGGTCACCAGCGCATCGTCGGTCGCGCCGTCGAGAAGGCCCGCGAGCTCGGCCTGCCGAGCGTCGTGCTGACCTTCGACCCGCACCCGAGCGAGGTCGTCCGACCGGGCAGCCACCCGCCGATGCTCACCAGCCAGCGGCACCGCGCCGACCTGCTCGAGGCGCTCGGTGTGGACGTCGTGTGCGTGCTGCCGTTCACTCCCGAGTTCAGTCGGCTGAGCCCTGACGAGTTCGTGCACGCGGTGCTGGTGGAGCACCTGCACGCGCGCGCGGTGGTGGTGGGGGAGAACTTCCGGTACGGCTGGAAGGCCGCCGGTGACGTCGCCACGCTCGCCGACGCCGGACG
>JALYNK010000122.1 GCA_030773235.1 Actinomycetota bacterium
GGACCGGGCCGGCTCGGGCCGGTCGCGCGCCGGCCGCTCCGCCCCCCGCGGCGCCTCGGGGATCTCCTCGTCGTCCGGGTCGCCGCCGCTCGCCTCGTACGCCATCTGCACGGCGGCGAGGGCGACGTCGACGATGTCGAACTCCTCCGCGAGCGGCTCGACGACCCCGCGGAAGCGGTCGAACCCGTCGAGCACGACGAGCTCCCGCAGCGCGGCGCGGACGAGCTCCAGGCGGCGGGCGCGCAGGTCGGCCACCGTCGGCAGCGGCTCGACGGCGATGCGGCTGCCGGTGACCCGCTCGATCGTGCGGAGCATCCGGTGCTCGCGAGGCTCGGCCAACGTGATCGCGACGCCCTCGCGCCCGGCCCGGCCCACCCGGCCGATGCGGTGCACGTACGTCTCCGGCGCGGACGGGACGTTGTAGTTGACGACGTGGCTGAGCGTCTCGACGTCGAGCCCGCGGGCGGCGACGTCGGTGGCGACCAGCAGGTCCGCCGTACCGCTGCGCAGCCGGCCGAGCACCCGGTCGCGCTGCTCCTGGCCGAGACCGCCGTGCAGCGCCTCCGCCCGGTGGCCGCGCCCGTTCAACGTCTCGGTGAGCGAGTCGACCTCCTCGCGCGTGCGGCAGAAGACGAGCGCTGCGGTCGGCGCCTCGAGGTCGAGCACCCGGCCGAGCGCGGCCGGCTTGTGCGCCCGGGGGACGACGTACGCCGTCTGCCGCACCCGAGGGGCCTCGCCGGCGGCCGGGGCCTCCGCGGTCAGGGCGATCCGGACCGGGTCGCGCATGTGCTTGCGGGCCAGCCGGTCGATGTGCGCGGGGATGGTGGCCGAGAAGAGCACGGTCTGCCGGGTGGGCGGCACCGCGGCGAGGATCGCCTCGAGGTCCTCGGCGAAGCCCATGTCGAGCATCTCGTCGGCCTCGTCGAGCACGAGCGTGCGCAGGTCGCCGAGCCGCAGGGTCCCGCGCTGGAGGTGGTCGAGCGCGCGCCCGGGGGTGGCGACGACGACGTCGACCCCGCGCTCGAGCTCGCGCAGCTGGCGGCCGATCGGCTGCCCGCCGTACACCGGCAGGACCCGGGCGCCGAGCCCGCGGCCGTAGCGGTGCACCGCCTCCGACACCTGCAGGGCGAGCTCGCGGGTGGGCGTGAGCACGAGCGCGAGCGGGTCGCGACCGCGCTCCGGCGGGAGCCGCTCCAGCAGGGGCAGCGCGAAGGCGGCCGTCTTGCCCGTCCCGGTCGCGGCCTGCCCGAGGACGTCGCGGCCGGCGAGCAGGTGCGGCACGGCCTCGCGCTGGATCGGCGTCGGCTCCTCGTAGCCCAGTGCGGCGAGCTCGGCGAGCAGCTCGGGCCGCAGCCCGAGCTCGGCGAACCCGGGCGCCGGACCGGGCGGCTCCTGCCCGGCGTCGGCGGACGCGGCCGGCCGGTCCGGGGCGGACGGCTCGGTCGCGACCTCGACCGGGCGGGACGGCTCCGCGGGGTCCAGTGCCGGATCAGCCGCGGGCTGCTGGGGTGCTGCGTCGGAGCTCACGCGGAGAGGACGACCTTCATGCAGCCGTCCTGCTTGTGCTTGAAGATCTCGTAGCCGCGCGCAGCGTCCTCGAGGCCCATCCGGTGCGTGATGATGAAGGTCGGGTCGATCTCGCCCTTGCGGATGCGCTCGTGCAGCGGCGGCAGGTAGCGGTGGACGTGCGTCTGACCGGTGCGCACCGTGATCGACCTGTTCATCAGCGAGCCGACCGGGAACTTGTCCATGAACCCGCCGTACACCCCGACGATCGACACCACGCCGCCGCTGCGCACCGACAGCACCGCCTGGCGCAGCGCCGCGCCGCGGTCGGTCTCGAGCATCGCGGCCTGCTTCACGCGGTCGTACGCCTGGATCGCCGGGTTGCCGTGCGTGGCCTCCAGCCCTGCTGCGTCGATCACCTTGTCGGGCCCGCGACCCGCAGTGATCTCCTTGAGCGCCTGCATGACGTCGGTGTCGTCGGAGTTGATCGTGTGCGCGGCGCCGGCCTTGTCCCGCGCCATCGCCAGGCGGTAGTCCTCGCGGTCGATCGCGATCACCGAGTGGGCGCCGAGCAGCAGCGCGCTGACGATGGCGAACTGCCCGACCGGGCCCGCCCCCCACACCGCGACGACGTCGCCGGGCTCGATGTCGCACATCTCGGCGCCCATCCAGCCGGTGGGCAGGATGTCGGTGAGGAAGAGGACCTGCTCGTCGGTGAGGTCGTCGTCGACCTTGTACGGCCCGACGTCGGCGAAGGGCACGCGCACGTACTGCGCCTGGCCGCCCGCGTAGCCGCCGGTGAGGTGCGAGTAGCCGAACATCCCCGAGGTCGAGTGGCCCCAGATCTTCTCGACGAGGCCGGCGTTGGGGTTGCTGTTCTCGCAGATCGAGGTCATCCCGCGGGTGCAGGGCTCGCAGGCGCCGCACGCGATCGGGAACGGCACCACGACGCGGTCGCCGACGCGGAGGTTCGACACCCCCTTGCCGAGTTCGACGACCTCACCCATGAACTCGTGGCCGAGGACGTCGCCGCGCTTCATCTCCGGCACGAAGCCGTCGTAGAGGTGCAGGTCCGACCCGCAGATCGCCGTCGACGTGACCTTGACGATCGCGTCGCGGTCGGACAGCAGCTGCGGATCGGGGACGTCGCGGACCTGGACCCGGTTCTGGCCCATCCAGCAGGTGGCGCGCATCGGGGGTCTCCTCAGCTCAGCGGACGGGGACTCAGCGGACGGGGGCTCAGCGGACGGGGGCTCAGCGGACGGGGGAGGCGGGGCGCTGGACGAGCTGCCGCCGCGCGGCGCTGCCCTCCGGGCTGCCGTCGGAGCGGACGACCTCGCCGGTCTCGACGACCTGCTTGAAGCGGCGCAGGTCGTCCTCGACCTGCTGGTGCGGCTCCTCGCCGAGCAGGCGCGCGACCCGGGCGCCGAGGCGGCCGAGCGGGACGGCGTACTCGAGGTGCACCCGGACCTCGGTGCCGCGGTCGCCGGGCGCGGCGGTGAAGTCGACGGAGCCGGAGTTGGGCACGGCGGTGCGGCCGACCGAGCGCCAGGCCAGCCGCCGGCCCAGCGCGTCCTCGGTGATCTCGGCCTCCCAGCTGATCCGGCCGACCGGCGCGGCCGCGCGCCACACCGAGCGGGTGTCCGACGTCGGCCGGACCTCCTCCAGGTGGGTCATGAACGTCGGGAGCCGGGTGAGGTCGCGCCAGACGGCGTACACCTCGTCGGCGGGTCGCTTCACGGTGATCGCGGCCGTGAGCCGCAGCGCCGTCGAGGCGCGGGCGCTGCGCCGGGCGGCGAGCAGGTCGAGCGCGGTGAGGCCGACGACCGCGGTGGTGGTGCGGGCGAGCAGCTCGCGCCGCCCGCCCCGGGCCTCGTCCAGCTCGGCCCCGAGCAGCGCCAGGTCGACGAGGTCGCCGAGCACCCGGACGCGCAGCCACCCGGCGGGCGCGGCTGCGCGCAGCAGGCCGGGGACGACGAGGAGCTCGCGCACCCCGACCGCCCGCACCAGCGCGAGCGTCCGGTCGTCGTCGCGCAGCCCGGCGCGGCGCGCCGCCTCGCGGGGCGTCAGCAGCGCCGTGGCGCCGAGACCCGCGCTGAGGACGCCGAGGGCGCGAGCGGACAGGCGGTGCGCGCGGTCGTCGCTCATGCGGAGCCTCCGGAGCAGGGCGGGAGCGGTGCGGCCGGGCCGGGGGCGGACCGCGTGTCCTGCAGTGCTGACCCGAGCCGCGCCCGGCAAACCGCCCGCGCCGCGCGGCTCGAGCACCCGGGCCGCGCGCGCCGCGATCAGCAGCACGCCCTCGTGCTCGTACGGCAGCTCGTCGTCGGCGGGCAGCGTCCGACGCGCAGGTCCCCGGAGGGAGCGCGAGCACTCACGGTGCTGCCCGGCCCGGCGGCAGCGGCAGCGGCAGCCGGGCGTGAGCGGCAGCGGCAGCGGCAGCGGCAGCGGCAGCGGCAGCGGCAGCCGAGCGTGGACCCACACGTTGGGCTCGACGTACACCGCGACGTCCTGCTCGACGGACACGTGCACGGGCGTCAGCGCGCCGGGCACGTCGACCAGACCGGTCCGGTCGAGCGGTAGCCCGGTCCACGCGCGCCAGTCGGCGAGCCGGGCGGCGACGGTCATCGACACGGGGCAGACGGCGACGACCGGGCACCGAGCCGGACGTGGGTGCGCAGCCACGGGTCGGCCCCGGCCCTCAGCGCACGGCGGGTGCCCGCTCGGCGAGCCGGGCGATCGCGTCGACGACCTGCGGCCAGAGCCCCCGCGGCAGGTCGTGGCCCATGCCGGGGATCACCAGCAGCTCCGCGTCGGGGACCGCGGCGGCGGTGGCGCGACCGCCCTCGACCTGCACGAGCTGGTCGTCCTCCCCGTGCACGACCAGCGTCGGGACCTGCAGCTGCCGCAGGCCCTCGGTGCGGTCGCCCGACGCGTTCACGGCGAGCAGCTGGCGGCCGACACCCACCGGGTCGTACGCGCGGTCGTACGCCTCGCCGGCGACCTGCGCGTACCACTCCTCGTCCAGGGGGTGGCCCGGCGACCCGAGCACCCCGTACGCCCAGAGCTTGCGCTTGACCGCCTCCTCGCGGCTGGTCGCCGGCGGCGCCATGAGGACGCCGAGCGCGGCCTGCGTCGGCGCGCCGATCTGCGGCGCCGGCGTCGACATGATCGATGTGAGCGTGAGGACCCGGTCCGGGTGCCGGATCGCGAGGGTCTGCGCGATCATGCCGCCCATCGAGGCGCCCACGACGTGCGCGGCCGGGACCTCCAGCGCGTCGAGCAGGCCGGCGGCGTCGTCGGCCATGTCCTCCAGCCGGTACGACGCGCTGGAGAAGTCGCCGGACAGCGCGGCCAGCAGGTCGGGGTGCGGCGCGTCGGACAGGTGCGTCGACAGCCCGATGTCGCGGTTGTCGAACCGCACGACGAAGAACCCGCGCTCGACGAGCGCCCGGCAGAAGTCCTCGTGCCACTCCAGCATCTGGGTGCCGAGCCCGTGGACGAGCAGCAGCGGCCGGCCGCTCTCGCGGTCGCCGAACGTCTCGTACGCCAGCCGGATGCCGTTGGCCTCCGCCGTCTGGACCGCCACTTCCCGCTCCCGTCCTCGCCCGGAGCGGCCATCCTCGCCCAGCCCGGCGGCGCGGCACCCGCCCCCGGTGGTCTGACAGGCTGCCCACGACGGGACGGGACCGGGCAGGACGGGAACGGGCGGAGCGGAGGCCGGCGGATGAGCGAGCGCGCCCAGCCGGCAGAGGTGCTCTTCCCCACCACGTC
>JALYNK010000123.1 GCA_030773235.1 Actinomycetota bacterium
GGCGAGCGTGGCGGCCACCGCCGGCAGGTCGCCCTCGGCGAGCAGGGCGTTGCCGGCCCGTACGCCCGCGTGCACGACGGCGAGCGCCTGCGGCACCCCGAGGTCGTCGTCAAGCGCGGCCGCGAAGTCGTCCCAGTACGCCGCCGACGTCCCTGGCGACGTGTCGCCGGCGGCGTCGGACGCGTTGCGGACGAACGTCTCCAGCCGCCCGTACGCCGCCTCGGCCTCCGGCAGCGTCGCGGCCGACCACTCCAGCGGCGACCGGTAGTGCCCCGCGCCGAGCGCGTACCGCAGCACCTGCGGCCGGGTGGTCGCGAGCACCTCGTCGACCCCGGTGGCGATCCCCGTGCTCTTCGACATCTTCTCGCCGCCCGTCGTCACGAGACCGTGGTGCAGCCAGGAGCGCGCGAACGGGTGGCCGGCGCAGGTCGACTGGGCGAGCTCGTTCTCGTGGTGCGGGAAGACGAGGTCGACGCCGCCGGCGTGCAGGTCGAACTCGGGCCCGAGGTGGTCGACCGCCATCGCCGAGCACTCGATGTGCCAGCCCGGCCGGCCCGGGCCCCACGGCGCCGGCCAGCTCGGCTCGCCCGGCTTCGCGCCCTTCCACAGCGCGAAGTCGAGCGGGTCGCGCTTGCCGCCCGACTGGCCCGGCGGCAGCGCCTTCTCGCTCGCCCGCAGCGCGTCCGGCGACTGGCCGGACAGCGCCCCGTAGGCCGGGACGCTGCGGACGGACAGGTACACGTCACCCCCCGAGGCGTAGGCGTGCCCGCGGTCGATGATCTGCTCGATGAGCGCGATGATCGACAGCAGGTTGCCGGTGACCCGCGGGGTGGCGGTCGGCGG
Organism: Actinomycetota bacterium; assembly: GCA_030773235.1. Lineage (GTDB taxonomy): Bacteria > Actinomycetota > Actinomycetes > Mycobacteriales > SCTD01 > JALYNK01. The sequence goes on from JALYNK010000123.1 coordinate 844, forward strand.
CAGGACCTGCACGGCGTCGTACGCCCGGGAGAAGGCGCGCTCCGAGCGCGCGGCGAGCGCCCACCACGGCTCGCCGTTGTGCGCCGCGTCGTGAATGATCTTGTCGTCGACGTCGGTGACGTTGCGGACGAAGGTGACCTCGAGGCCGCTCTCGCGCAGCCAGCGGTGCAGCACGTCGAGGACGACCGCGCTGCGCAGATGACCGACGTGCGGCGCGGCCTGCACCGTCGGCCCGCAGGTGTAGACCCCGGCCCGCCCCGGCCGCAGCGCGGTGAACGGGCGCACCTGCCGCGTGAGCGTGTCGTACAGCTGCAGGGTCACCGTCCGAGGCTAGTGGCGGGCGCCGATCGGCATCCGGACGCGGCTCCGCAGGACCGTCACGAGCGTCAGGTCGGGGCGACGACGAGGGCGGTGGCGACGGCCGCCAGGCCCTCGCCGCGACCGGTGAGCCCGAGACCGTCGGTCGTCGTGGCGCTCAACGACACCGGAGCTCCGACCGCCGCCGACAGCGCCCGCTCGGCCTCCGCTCGGCGCGCGCCCAACCGCGGTCGCTCGCCGACGATCTGCACCGCGACGTTGCCGACGACCTGACCGGCGGCGCGGACCCGGCGGGCGGTCTCGCGCAGGAGGTCGGCGCCGGACGCCCCGGCCCAGCGCGGGTCGCTCGTGCCGTAGTTGCTGCCGAGGTCACCGAGACCGGCCGCCGACAGCAGCGCGTCGCACGCGGCGTGCGCGGCGACGTCACCGTCGGAGTGGCCCGCGAGCCCGTCGACGCCGTCCCACCGCAGGCCCGCGACCCAGCACGGTCGCCCTTCCTCGTACGGGTGGACGTCGATCCCCAGCCCCACCCGGGGCAGGACGGTCACTGCGGGCTAGCCGGCCAGGACCTCGTCGAGGATCGCCTCGGCCTTGTCCTCGTTGGTGCCCTCGGCGAGCGCGAGCTCGCTGACGAGGATCTGGCGGGCCTTGGAGAGCATGCGCTTCTCGCCGGCGGACAGGCCGCGCTCCTTGTCACGACGCCACAGGTCGCGCACGACCTCGCCGACCTTGTTGATGTCGCCGGAGGCGAGCTTCTCCAGGTTGGCCTTGTAGCGGCGCGACCAGTTGGTCGGCTCCTCGACGGCCGGCGCGCGCAGGACCTCGAAGACCCGGTCGAGGCCCGCCTGCCCCACGACGTCGCGGACACCCACGAACTCCGCATTGTCAGCGGGGACCCGCACGGTGAGGTCGCCCTGAGCGACCTTGAGGACGAGGTAGATCTTGTCCTCACCCTTGATGGTGCGCGTCTCGATCGCCTCGATGAGCGCGGCCCCGTGGTGCGGGTAGACGACGGTCTCGCCGACCTGGAACGTCATGTGGAGTTGACCCCTCTCGCCGGAGTCCACGGTAACACGGTCCTCCTGCCCCGGTGGCGCGTTCTCGCAGGTCAGAGCCGGTGTAGGCACGAAGGCCGTCTCCGGGAGAGGCTTGACAACCGGCGGGGGGAGGTGCATGCGGGCACCGGCCTGCGCGCGCGCGGCACGGCGAGGACGATGGCGGGCGTGCCCGTCGAGGAGCCTCCGGACCGGGGAGCCGAGCCGTTCGTCGTCGTGCCCGACGACGCGCGCGACCTGGTCCACGACATGCGCGCGCTGGAGCGGGAGCGCCGCGCCGAGCGGCGCCGGTCCCGCCTCCGGTCGCTGCTGCTCGTGCGCCGCGGCCGCCTCGGGGTCCCACCGCTGCTGCTGATGGTGGTGCTCGCGCTCGTCTCGCTCGTCGGCTCGCTCGTCGTCGTGCTGCACCCGCAGTTCGGCGACCAGCCCGTCGCCCGGCCGCTCGCCGACCCCGCCGTGCCTCCGGGACAGGTCGGCGGGCTGCTCCCCGACGGTCCCGTCACCACGCCGGCGGGCGCCACGACGGTGCGCGCGCTCCCCCGGCCCGGTGTGCTCGTCCTGGTGCCGGTGCCCTGCGCGTGCGACCGGCTCGCGGCCTTCGTCGTCGACCAGTCCCTCCAGGTCAGCCGGCACGTGCGGCTCGTCAGCACCGCGGCGCAGGACCCGGCGGGGGCCGCGGTCTCCGCGCTGCGGCGCGGCGCCGCGCGCGGCCTGGTGACGAGCGCCGTCGACGAGCAGGGCCTGCTCGCCCGGACGTACGGCGGCACGGACGCGTCGGGCACCGTCGACGTCGTGTTCGTGGGCAGCGACGGTGTCGTCGTCAACGTCGTGCGCGACGTACGGGAGGGCCAGCGCCTGGACGCCGAGGTCGGGCGGTTCCAGAGCCACGAGCGCGAGATCGCGCGGCCGTCCGCGCCGTGACCCGGGCCCGGCCTCGCCTCAGGCGCGCAGCAGCGCCGCGTACAGGGTGAGCCCGGGGCCGAACGCCATGAGCACGACGGGGTCGCCCGGCGACAGCGCCTTGGACTGCCGCAGCCGCTCGAGCACCAGCAGCACGGTGGCGCTGGAGCAATTGCCGGTGTCGCGCAGCACGTCGTACGACGAGGCGAGGTCGTCGTCGTCGAGTCCGAGCACGTCGCCCACGACCTCGACGATGCGCCGCCCACCGGGGTGCACCGCCCAGCCGGCGACGTCCTGCGTCGCCAGCCCGTGCCGGGCCAGCAGGTCCTCGACGACCGGCCGGGCATGGCGGGCGAGCACGTCCGGGACGGCCGGCGACAGGCCCATCTTGAAGCCGAGGTCGGTGAGGTCCCACGTCATGTGGTCGGCGGTCGCGACGTCCGTGCGCGCGACGACCTCGACGACGTCCAGGCCGGCCGGGGAGCGCTCCCCCGGCTGCACCACGACCGCGGCCGCGGCGTCGCTGAACAGCGCGTGCGCCACCATCTGCTGCAGGTCGCCGGCGGTCGGCGAGCCGCTGCGCGCGCTGTCGGTGGTCGGCTGCACGTGCAGGCTCGTCAGCTCCACGCAGAGCAGGACGGACGGGCGGCCGCGGGCCGTCGTGTAGTCGGCCACGGCGCCGAGCCCGGGCAGCGCGGCGTAGCAGCCCATGTGGCCGATGTGCAGCCGCTGCACCGCGTCCGTCATGCCGAGGTCGCGGGCGAGGAGGATGTCGAGCCCGGGCGTCGCGTACCCGGTGCAGCTGACGACGCTGAACAGCCCCACGTCGGTCGGGTCGAGGTCGGCGTCCGCGAGAGCCCCGCCGACCGCCTCCTTGCCGAGCGGCAGCGCCTCGCTGAGGAAGCGCTGCATCCGGGCGCCCGTGCCCCAGCCGCTGATGTCCTCCTGCGTGGGGTCCACGACCCCCCGGCGGGTCTCGATCCCGGCGGTGCGCCAGACGGTGCGGGCGAGGCGGGCGTCGGCGTAGTGGTCGCGGAAGAAGCCGTCCCAGAGGGCCTGCTGGCTGCGGCGGGCCGGGAGAGCGGACGCGGCACCGGCGATGCGCGCGCTCATGCCGGCACCGACCCGGCCGGCACGGCCTTGACCCCGTGCGCCTGGAACAGCCCCGCCGTGACCGGCGTCGGCAGCATGCGCACGACCGACCGCCTACCCGACAGCCACGCGAGGTAGTCGAGCAGCGAGGGACGCAGCCCCACCAGCGCGAGGTGCACGCCGCCCTCGGCGGCCAGCCGCCGCAGCTGCGCGCGGTCGACGAACAGCGCGGGGTCGTGCAGCCGGCTCGGCGGCCCGCCGGGCAGCCGCTCGGCGACCGTGATCGAGGTGAACCGGCCGAACCACGTGCGCGCGATCGTGTCGACGACGAGGGTGCCGCCGGGGCGCAGGACGCGGCAGGCCTCGGCGACGGCGGCGGCGAGGTCGGGCACGTGCTCGAGCACCTCGCCGGCGACGACCACGTCGGCGACGCCGTCGGGCAGCGGCAGGCGCTGAGCGTCGCCGCGCACGACCTGCACCCCGTACGCCCGGGCGACCCGGGTGGCGGTCGGCGACAGGTCGACCCCGACGTGCCGGTGGCCGAGGCGGGCGACGTGCGGGGCGAGCAGGCCGCCGCCGCAGGCGACGTCGACGAGGACGCTCCCCGGCCGCGCGGCCGGCGGCACCAGCCGGGCGCGCGCAGCGTTGATCCACTGCAGCATCGCGAACCGGCCGCGTCCGTCCCACCAGGACTCGACGAGGTCGTCGTACTGGCGCGGGTCGTTGCGGGGCCGCACGGGAGCGGTCATGTCCGGCTCCTCCCCGTGCATCGGCCGGCTGGCACCCGCACCGACCCTGCCACCATGCGGTGTGAGCACCCTCACGGCTCTCGTGCGCGCCTGCCACCCGGAGCCGACGGCGGCGGTCACGGCCATGGCGGGAGCACTGGCCAGTAGCGCGGGGGCCCCGGTGCCCCGGGTCGCCGCGGCGTTCCTCAGCGGGCAGCTCGCGACGGGCTGGAGCAACGACTGGCTCGACCGCGAGCGCGACCGGCGCGCCGGACGCACCGACAAGCCCGTCGTCCAGGGCCGGCTCGACCCGGCGCTGCTCGGCCG
>JALYNK010000124.1 GCA_030773235.1 Actinomycetota bacterium
CATCTTCGGGAACTGCGGCGGGTACGGCGCCTCGCCCTCGCCCTGCCGCTCGTAGAGCTCCAGCAGCGGCGTCAGGTCGTGGTGCACGTCGTCGATCTCGACGTGCACGTCGCCGAGCCGCGCGAAGCGCTCCCGCACGGTCCAGATGTCGAAGTCCGCGACCTCGACCGACGGCACCTCGTCCCAGGTGATCGGGGCGCTGACCGTCGCCTGCGGCCGGGCCCGCACGCTGTACGCGCTCGCGATGGTCTGGTCGCGCGCCATGCGGTTGTAGTCGAGGAACACCCGCTCCCCGCGCTCCTCCTTCCACCATCTGCTGGTCGCGAGATCGGGCCGCCGGCGCTCGATCTCGCGTCCGACCGCCAGCGCCGCGTGCCGCACCTCGGTAAAGGTCCACTCCGGCCGGATGCGCAGGTAGACGTGGATGCCCTTGCTGCCGCTCGTCTTCGGGAAGCCGCGGTACCCGAGCTCGTCGTACAGCGCCTGGACCTCCAGCGCGACCTCGCGCACGTCCTCCCACGTGCAGCCGGGCATCGGGTCGAGGTCGATGCGCAGCTCGTCCGGGTGCTCGACGTCGTCGCGCCGCGACGGCCAGGGGTGGAAGTCCAGGCAGCCGCTGTTGGCCGCCCACATCACGTGCGCGACGTCGACGGGGCACAGCTCGGTGGCGCTGCGCCCGCTCGGGAACGCGACGGTGGCCGTCTCGATCCACGGCGGCCGGTTGTCGGGCACTCGCTTCTGGTAGATCGCCTCGGACTCCGCGCCGCCGGGGTGCCGCTTGAGGACGGTCGGCCGCTCGCGCAGCGCGCGCACGATGCCGTCACCCACCGCGCGGTAGTACTCGACGAGGTCGAGCTTGCGCCCGCGCCCCTCCGGCAGCCCGCTGAAGTACGTCTTCTCGGGGTTGGTCACCTTCACGACGCGCTCGCCGGACGGCGTGTCGACCTCGAGCTCGACGAACGGCGAGGGCATCTGCGGAGCGTACGGCGCAGGTGCGCGCCCGACCCCCGGCGCGCATGCTGCTCGACGACGAGGGCAGGAGGACCGCATGGCCCAGCAGGACGGCCCCCGGCGCGGGGCGCCCCGCATCGCGGCGCAGGGGGCGGCGACCTCGTGAGGAATCCGCTGCGTGCTCTCCGCGCTGGACGTCGCGTGGAGTCGACGCGCACCTATCCCGTCCAGAAGCCCGACGAGCAGTGGCGCTCGGAGCTCTCCCGCGAGGAGTACCACGTCCTGCGCGAGGCGGGCACCGAGCGGGCGTTCACCGGCGAGTACAACGACACGAGGACGCAGGGCGTCTACAGCTGCCGCGCCTGCGGGCACGAGCTGTTCCGCTCCGACACCAAGTTCGACTCGCACTGCGGCTGGCCGAGCTTCTACGCCCCCAGCAGCGAGGACAACGTCGAGCTGATCGAGGACCGCAGTCTCGGCATGCGGCGCATCGAGGTGCGGTGCGCGAACTGCGGCAGCCACCTCGGGCACGTGTTCGACGACGCTCCGCAGACGCCGACCGGCAACCGGTTCTGCATGAACAGCGTGAGTCTGCGGCTGGAGCCGGCACCCCGGTCCTGAAACCGGGTCCTGAGGGCCGGTCCTGACGCGCTACGGCAGCGCCGCCGCGACCGACGGCGGCGCCACCTCGTGCCGCAGGTACCGGCGCCGTGAGGTGCCCGTACCGCTGCTGAGCGCGCGCAGCTGCACGGCGTAGCGCAGCAGCTCGACGTCCGGCACCTCGGCGCGCACCACCGTTACGCGGTCGCCCACCTCGCTGCCCGTCACCCGTGCGCGCCGGGCTGCGAGGTCGGACATCACCGCGCCGACCGCCCACTCCGGCACCCGCACCTCGAGCTCGCTGACCGGCTCGAGCACCTGCACGCCCGCGGCAGCGGCCGCCTCCCGCAGCGCCATCGCGCCGGCGGCCGCGAACGCCGCATCGGAGGAGTCGACGGAGTGCGCCTTGCCGTCGACGAGGACCACCCGCACGTCGACGAGCGGGCGCCCGGGGTGCACGCCCCGCTCGGCCTGGCCGCGCACGCCCTTCTCGACGCTGGCGACGTACGCGGTCGGCACGGCGCCGCCCACCACCCGCTGCTCGAAGACGACCCCCGACCCGGACGGCAGCGGCTCGACCTCCACGACGACGACGGCGTACTGACCGTGGCCGCCGGACTGCTTGACGAGCCGCCCGGTCGCCGTCACCGGTCGAGCGAGCGTCTCGCGCAGCGCGACCCGTACCTCGGGACGGTCGACGGCGACGCCGAGCCGGTCGAGCGCCACCTCGGCCTGCGCCTCGCCGACGCACCACAGGACGAGCTGCCTGGTATCGGGGTCGCGCTGCACACGCACCGACGGGTCCTCCGCGGCGAGCCGGGCCAGCGCCTCGTCGAGGCGGTCCTCGTCGGTGCGCGACGCGGCCACGACGGCCACCGGGAGCTGCGGCTCGGGGAGCTCCCACGGCGGGACGAGCAGCGGCTCCTCCCGGCTCGACAGCGTGTCGCCGGTCTCGGCGGTCACGAGGCGGGCGACCGCGCACACATCGCCGGCCGGGCACGACGCGACCGTGCGCAGCTCGGCGCCGAGCGGGCTGAACAGCGCCCCCGTGCGCTCGTCGGCGTCGTGCTCGGTGCGCACCGGCCCGTGGCCAGACACGTGCACCGGCAGGTCCGGCCGCAGCGTCCCGGAGAACACGCGGACCAGCGACAGCCGGCCGAGGTACGGGTCGCTCCAGGTGCGGACGACCTCGGCGACGAGCGGCCCGTCGGGGTCGCAGGGCAGCGGCGGGCGGGTGCGGCCGTCGAGGCGCGTGAGCGCCGGACCGGGGCGCTCTCCCGGCGCCGGGAACGACCGCGCCAGCAGCACGAGCAGCTCGTCCAGCCCGACCCCGGTCGTGGCGCAGGCGGGCACGACGGGGAAGAACGCGCCGCCGGCGAGCGCGGTGCGCAGGTCGGCGCCGAGCTGCTCGTCGTCGATCTCCTCGCCCGCGAGGTACCCGTCGAGCAGCGACTCGTCCTCGCTCTCGGCGATGATCCCTTCGATGAGCTCGGCGCGCGGGCCGTCGAGCGCCGCGAGCTGGTCCGCCGCGGGCTCCGCGTCGCCGTCGCGGTCGTGGACCACCCGGGTGAGCAGGTCGAGCAGCGCGACGACGCTGCCGTCGGCGGCGCGCACGGGCAGGTCGAGCGGGTGCACGCCGTCACCGAACGCCCGCTGGCACGTCGCGACCGCCGCGTCGACGTCGGCTCGCGCCCGGTCCAGCTGGGTGACCGCGACCGCCCGGGGCAGCCCGACGGCGGCGCACTCCGCCCACAGCTGCTCGGTGCGGGCGTCGACGCCGTCGACGGCACTCACGACGAACAGGGCCGCGTCGGCCGCCCGGAGCCCGGCGCGCAGCTCGCCGAGGAAGTCCGCGTGGCCGGGGGTGTCGAGCAGGTTGACCTTGACGCCATCGCGCTCCAGCGGTGCGAGGGCGAGCGCCACGCTGCGCCCCTGCCGGTGCTCCACCGGGCTGCTGTCGCAGACCGTCGTCCCGTCCTCGACGCGACCCGGCCGCGCGATCGTGCCGGCCCGGGCCAGCAGCGCCTCGACGAGCGTCGTCTTGCCGGCTCCCGAGCGGCCGACCAGCGCGACGTTGCGGACCCGCTCCGGCGACCGCGGCTCCGGCCCCCAGGCGCGGCTGCTGCGAGCCGTCGCCGGTCGAGCGGCTCCGCCCGCTCTCGTCGTGGTCGTCGTCCCCATCGGACCCCCCGAGCGGCGGTGGCGCGGCTGCCGAGCAGCCTGTCGGTCCCGCGGCGGGAGCACAAGGGGTCGGGGCTGAGGGGCCGGGGCTGAGGGGCCGGGGCTGTGGTCGGGAGCTGCCGCGTCGGGACCCGCGCCGGGGCGCAGGTAGGGCGGCGGCAGGTGCACGACGCGGGGCGGGCGACCGGGCCGGTGCTGGCTCGACCGGCTCCCGGCCGGCGTGCCCGCGTACGAGCGCGACGGGCTGCTCGTCGCCGCGGACACCGGGGACGCCGCCGTCGAGGTCCCGCTGCCGGGGCGGTGCCGTTCAGCACCCGCGCGGAGGCCGGTGCCGGAGGGGACCCGGACCGGGGAGCGCTGGCTGCGCGCGGGGCCGTGCTGCTGGCGCGCCCCTGAGCGCTACGGCAGGCCGGCGACGACCTCGGCGACGCTCTTGCGCACGCCGCTGTAGAACGGCGTCTCGAGCTTGGTGTGCAGCCGGGCGCGGCTGCCGCGCAGCGAGCGCAGGCAGTCGGTGATGCGGTGCATCTCGTCGGCCTCGAACGCGAGCAGCCACTCGTAGTCGCCGAGCCCGAACGCCGCGACCGTGTTGGCGCGCACGTCCTCGTACTCGCGGCCCATGATCCCGTGCTCGCTGAGCATGCCCTTGCGCTCGTAGTCGGGCAGCAGGTACCACTCGAGCGACCGGTTAAAGGGGTAGACGCAGACGTACTTCTTCGGGTCCTCGCGGCGGACGTACGCGGGGATGTGGTTGCGGTTGAACTCCGCCGGGCGGTGCAGCCCGACCGCCGACCATGCCGGCGCCAGCGAGCGCCCGAGCCGGGTCTGGCGGAACCGGTTGTACGTGTCCTGCAGGACGTCGACGTCGGGGCAGGTCCACCAGACCAGCAGCTCGGCGTCGGCCTTGAACCCGGCCACGTCGTAGGTCCCGCGGGTGTAGACGCCCTTGTCGAGCGCGGCGTCGAGGAACGCCTGCGCCTCCTCCGCGACCGCGACACGGTCGTCCGGCAGCGGAGCGGCGACCGTGAACGCGCTGTACATCGTGTAGAGCAGCTGCTCGTTGAGCTCGCGCGCCTTGGTCGCCTCAGGCCGGGTCTCGGTCATGGCGACCAGTCTGCCGCAGCACTGCTCCCGCTGCCGCTCGCCCGCTGCGCGCGCACGCGGGCACGCCGACGCCGTCGTACGCCGCGCCAGCGACCGCCAGCCCGGGCAGCCCGGCGAGCGCGTTCCGCACCCGGCGCACCCGGTCGAGGTGCCCGACCGCGTACTGCGGCAGCCCACCGCCCCAGCGCGTGACCCGGCTGTCGACGAGCCGCGGGACGGGCCCGACGGCCTGCTCGAGCTCGGCGAGCACCGCGGTGACGAGCTCGGTGTCGTCGCGCTGCAGGTCGCGTGCCTCCCCCGCCCGGCCGACGCTCGCGCGCACCACCGCCCGGCCGACCGGGTAGTGCCCCCACTTCCGGCTGGTGAAGGTGACCGCCTTGGTCGTACGCCCCTCGACCGCGGGCAC
>JALYNK010000125.1 GCA_030773235.1 Actinomycetota bacterium
GGGCGCCCGGACGCCGCCGGAGCGCGGCACGGGCAGCCGCGACAGGGGCACGGCCTGCGCGCCGGTGACGGCGAGGAGGTCGGCGGTCCGCACGCCCAGCACGACCCCGCTCTCGCCCACCGGGCAGTACACGACCTCGCGCACGGCGAGCCCGGCGTCGGCGACGAGCCGCACCTCCGACGGCAGGCAGACCGGGCTCACGAGCCCCGCGGTGTAGTCGGTGGCGGCGTTGACCTCGTCCGCTGTCGCCGCGCGCAGCGTGCGCCCACCGACCGCGTCGAGCAGCGCTGCGGGCTCGGGGAGGCGGTCGGCGGCCACCAGCGCGGCGACCACGCCCACGTCCGTGACGTAGCAGCGCACCGCCACGCAGCTGGCGGTCTCGACGCCGAGCGCGCGCGGCAGGTCGTCGGCGGTCGCGACCGTCGTGCCGCGCAGCCGCACGATCTCGTGCGGCACGTCGCGGGCCAGCAGCGCCCGGTGCACGTCCAGCGCGCCCTTCACGCTGCGTGAGTTCCCCCTCCACAGCGTGGAGAACCCGGCGGCCGGCTGCCGGCCCTTCTCCTAGCCTTCCCCGGTGTGCTGACGGCAGAGGCCCAGGAGAACGCGGTGCGCGAGCTCGTCCGCGTCGCGCCGGTCGCCGTGGAGCTCGGCGAGCGCTTCGCGGCAGCGGGGCACGCGCTGCACCTCGTCGGCGGATCGGTGCGCGACGCGCTGCTGGGCCGGCTCGGCGACGACCTCGACCTCACCACCGACGCGCGCCCCGAGCGGGTCCTGGAGATCGTGTCCGGCTGGGCCGAGGCGACCTGGGACACCGGGATCGCGTACGGCACCGTCGGCGTGGCCCGGCGGGGGTTCAAGCTCGAGGTCACGACCTACCGGGCGGAGGCCTACCGGTCCGACTCGCGCAACCCCGAGGTCACGTACGGGACGTCCCTCGTCGACGACCTGGCCCGGCGCGATCTCACTGTCAACGCGATGGCGGTCGCGCTGCCGCACTGGACGGCGCCGGACGCCTTCGTCGACCCGTACGGCGGCCGGGACGACCTGGCGGCGGGCCTGCTGCGCACCCCCGGCCCGCCGGAGGACTCGTTCGCCGACGACCCGCTGCGGATGCTGCGCGTGGCGCGCTTCGTCGCGCAGCTGGGGTTCCGGGTGGAGCCGGGCGCGGTGGCCGCGCTGTCCGCGATGGCCGACCGCCTGGAGATCATCGCGAAGGAGCGCGTCAAGGACGAGCTTTCCAAGCTGCTGCTCGGCGCGCACCCGCGACGCGGGCTCGAGCTGCTCGTCGACACCGGCCTGGCCGACTCCGTGCTGCCCGAGCTGCCGGCGCTGCGGCTGGAGATCGACGAGCACCACCAGCACAAGGACGTCTACCAGCACACGCTGCAGGTCCTCGAGCGGGCGGTGCGGCTGGAGGAGCACGGGCCCGACCTCGTGCTGCGCCTGGCCGCGGTGCTGCACGACGTCGGCAAGCCGCGCACCCGGCGCCACGAGCCCGGCGGGGGCGTGTCCTTCCACCACCACGAGGTGGTCGGCGCCGCGATGGCCCGCAAGCGGCTGCGCGCCCTGACCTTCGGCAAGGACGTCGTCGAGCCCGTCGCGCTGCTCATCGAGCTGCACCTGCGCTTCCACGGCTACGGCACGGGTGCCTCCTGGACAGACAGCGCGGTGCGCCGCTACGTCACCGATGCGGGCGACCAGCTCGAGCGGCTGCACAGGCTGGTCCGCTCCGACTGCACGACGCGCAACCGGCGCAAGGCGGCGCAGCTGCAGGCGGCGTACGACGACCTCGAGCGGCGCATCGTGAGGCTGCGCGCGCAGGAGGAGCTCTCCCGGATCCGGCCGGACCTGCCGGGCGAGCGCGTCATGGAGCTGCTCGCCGTGCCGCCCGGCCCGGTTGTCGGGCGCGCGCTCAAGCACCTGCTCGCGCTGCGCATGGAGCACGGTCCGCTCGGCGAGGAGCGGGCGGAAGCCGAGCTGCTTGCCTGGGCGCGCGCGGAGGGGCTCGACGTTCCGGAGGCGGGCGGCGCGGTCAGCTCCGCGTGACGACCGGCTCGGGCGGCTCGACCGCGGCCCTCCGCGCGCTCGCCACGCCGTACACGAGCGCGGTGAGCGCGTAGCCACCCGCGACGACGCCGATGACGAGGTAGCTCTTGCCGTCGTCCGGCAGCAGCACCGCGGCGAGGCCGGCGGCGGACACGAAGCTCGCGTTGAACGTCGTGTCGTAGAAGGAGAAGACCCGCCCGCGGTAGGAGTCCTCGACGCTCTCCTGCAGCAGCGTGTCGACGCAGATCTTGCTGGCCTGTGCGGCGAAGCCGAGGAACGCCGCGGCGACGAGGAACGCGCCGTGCGTGTACGGCACGCCGAACGCCACCTCGACGACCGCCGCGGCGGCGAAGACCAGCGTGATCCAGCGCTGGGTGCCGAGGCGGCGGGTGACGGCCGGTGTGACGAGCGCGGCCACCAGCCCGCCGAGACCGGACGCGACGACCACCTGGGCGAGCCCGGGAACGCCGAGCCCGATCGCGCCGTCGTCGGTGTAGAGCAGCAGCGTGGTGACGAACGACAGGCCGTAGAAGAAGCGGTGCGCGCTGATCGCCGCGAGCCCGCGCGCGGCCGGCCCCCGCTCCCGCACGTGCGCGGCGCCCTGCAGCACCCCGCGCGCCACTCCCGCCAGCGCCTCGCGGACGGCGCGCTGCGGCGTCTCGTCCGGACCGAGCAGGTCGGCGGCCAGGCGGGCGGCGAGCAGCGCCGCGAGCCCGTACAGCCCGGCGGCGACCAGCGCGCTGCGACTGGCGCCGAGGTCGCCCTCGCCGAAGACCTCCCGCAGCCCGACCGCCGCCCCACCGCCGAGCAGCGCGGCGCCGCCGCCGAGCGTCGTGCTGAAGGAGTTGGCGACGACGAGCCGGGGCGCGGCGACGACGTGCGGCAGCGAGGCGGACAGCCCGGACAGCACGAACCGGTTCACCGACACGACCACGAGCGCGACCACCTGCACGGGCAGCGACGTGGCTTCGAGCGCCCACAGCAGCAGCGCGAACCCGACCACCAGCCCCGCCCGGGCGACGTTGGTGATCACCAGCACCCGCTGGCGGCGCCAGCGGTCGAGCAGCACCCCGGCGAACGGCCCGACGACGCTGTACGGCAGCAGTAGCACGGCGAACGCGCTGGCCGCCTGCGCCGCGGACGTGGCGCGCTCGGGGTTGAAGAACACCGCGGAGAACAGCGCCGCCTGGAACAGGCCGTCGCTGAACTGACCGGCGAGACGCACCCGCAGCAGCCGGCGGAAGTCGAGCGAGGAGACGACCTCCCGCAGCGCGGCGGAGTCGGTCGTCACCGGCCGAGGGTAGGCCGGGCCCTCCGGAGGCGCGCCGTGGGGCAGTCCCGGCGCGGGTGCCGGGTCGGGCCCTCCGGCTACTCCCCGCCGACGCTCTCGACCTCGGCGGCCACGGTCTCGACGGCGCTGTCGCCGGCGATCCACGCCTCGAGGGCCGCGCGGCCGATCTCGTCGCGGACCTGCCGCGGCGGGCTCTTCATGAAGTACGTGCTCGCCGTGTGCACCGGGCCGCCCTCGCCGCGGTCCAGCGCGATCTTCGCGCAGCGGACCGCATCGATGATCACGCCGGCGGAGTTCGGGCTGTCCCAGACCTCGAGCTTGTACTCGAGGTTCAGCGGAACGTCGCCGAACGCCCGCCCCTCCATGCGGACGTACGCCCACTTGCGGTCGTCGAGCCACTGCACGTAGTCGGACGGGCCGATGTGGACGTTGCGCGCGCCGAGGTCGTGCTCGAGGTTGCTCGTCACGGCCTGGGTCTTGCTGACCTTCTTGGACTCGAGCCGGTCGCGCTCGAGCATGTTCTTGAAGTCCATGTTGCCGCCTACGTTGAGCTGGTAGGTGCGGTCCAGCACGACGCCGCGGTCCTCGAACAGCTTGGCCATGACCCGGTGCGTGATGGTGGCACCGACCTGGCTCTTGATGTCGTCGCCGACGATCGGCAGCCCGGCGGCCCGGAACTTCTCCGCCCACTCCGGCGTGCTGGCGATGAAGACCGGCAGCGCGTTGACGAAGGCGACGCCGGCGTCGATCGCGCACTGCGCGTAGTACTTGGCCGCGTCCTCCGAGCCGACCGGCAGGTAGCAGACGAGCACGTCGACCCGCGCGTCGCGCAGCGCCTGGGCGACGTCGACGGGAGCCTCGTCGGACTCCTCGATCGTCTCCCGGTAGTAGCGGCCGAGACCGTCGAGCGTCGGGCCGCGCTGGACGACGATGTCGGTCGGCGGCACGTCGGCGATCTTGATCGTGTTGTTCTCGCTCGCGACGATCGCCTCGGAGAGGTCTCGGCCGACCTTCTTGGCGTCGACGTCGAACGCTGCGACGAACTCGACGTCGCGCACGTGGTAGCCGCCCAGCGCGACGTGCATGAGGCCGGGCACCCGGTCGGCTGGGTCGGCGTCGCGGTAGTACTGGACGCCCTGGACGAGCGACGTGGCGCAGTTGCCGACGCCGACGATGGCGACTCGGACAGTTCCCATGCGGGCGGGCCTCTTCCTGAGGGGTGGGTCGGTCAGCGGGAGGTGGGGGCGTCGGGCGGGGGAGCGGTGGGCTGGTCGGGAGCGGCGGGCTGGTCAGGCCCGGGCTGGTCGGGTGCGCTGCCGCGAGCGGCACCGGACGGCGGGGCGCCGGCCGGGAGCTGAGCCGGAGCTGGGGAGCGGGCCGCCTGGCGCTCGGTCTCGATGAGCTCGGTGAGCCACCGCACCTCGCGCTCGACGGCCTCGAGCCCGTGCTCCTGCAGCTGCAGCGTGTAGCGGTCGAGCCGGGCGCGGGTGCGCGCCAGGCCTGCCCGCACCCCCTCGCCGCGCTCGACGAGCCGGGAGCGCCGCCCCTCGAGGATCCGGACCCGGACCTCGGGGGCGGTCTGCCCGAACAGCGCGAAGTGCACGCCGAACGTCTCGTCCTCCCAGGCCGACGGCCCCGCCTCCGACAGCAGCGCGGCCAGGCGCTCCTTGCCCTCCGCGGTGAGCTTGTAGACGACCTTGCCGCGCCGGCCGGTGAGTGCGGGCGCCTCGGCCACGACCTCCGCGTCGCCCTCGTCCTCGGTGATCCAGCCGGCCTCGCGCATGCGGCGCAGCGTCGGGTAGAGGGAGCCGTACGAGAAGGCCCGGAAGGCGCCGAGCGTCGCCCGCAGCCGCGCGCGCAGCTCGTAGCCGTGCAGCGGTGA
>JALYNK010000126.1 GCA_030773235.1 Actinomycetota bacterium
GCCGTACCCGAGCAGCCCCGCCGCGGCGCAGCGCACCGAGCCGCCGGCACCGGCACAGCCTGCCCAGCCCTCGGCGCAGGCGCCGCACCCGCCGGCCTGACCTGTCCGCGCTGTCCACCGTGTCCGTAGGCGCTGACGGGCGCATGCCCCTGGTGGAGCACCTGCGGGAGCTCCGCCGCCGCCTCGGCCTCGGTCTGCTGGGCATCACGGTGGGCGTCGTCGTGGCGTTCGTGTTCTGGGAGCCGGTCCTCGGATTCCTGCGCCAGCCGTACTGCGACGTCGTCGGCGACGACCGGTGCCAGCTCTACGCGTTCGGCCCGCTCGACCAGTTCGCGATCCGCATCAAGGTGTCGTCGATCGCCGGCATCGTGCTCTCCGCGCCGTTCTGGCTGTACCAGATCGGCGCGTTCATCACCCCCGCGCTGCACCGCCACGAGAAGCGCTGGGCCGCGTCGTTCCTCGTGGTGTCCGGGGTGCTGTTCGGCGTCGGCGTCACGTGCGCGTACCTCACCCTGTCGAAGGGGCTCGCGTTCCTCCTCGGCGTCGGCGGGTCCAGCGTCGAGACGCTCACGTCGCTCAAGAGCTACCTGAACTTCGTCAGCCTCACGCTGCTGGCGTTCGGGATCGCGTTCCTCTTCCCGGTCGTCGTGCTGTTCCTGCACCTCGTCGGCGTGCTGCCCGCAGCGCGGATGCGCGCCTGGCGGCGCGGGATGCTGGTGGCGATCGCCGTCGCCACCGCCGTGATCACACCGTCGACGGACCCGTACAGCTTCCTGGCGATGGGCGTCCCGCTCTACCTGCTGTACGAGGTCTGCATCGTCGCTGCCCGCCTGCACGAGCGTGCGGTCCGACGGCGCCCGCCCGCCGTCGCGGACGACCCCGACACCCCGAGCCGCATCGACCCGCGCCCGTCGACCCTGTGAGGCACGGACACGGCGCGTAGCCTCTGGGGGTGAGCGCCGCGGCCGTCGAGCCCTCCCCGGCGGAGCGGTACGCCGCCTTCCGCCGCAGCCAGGTCGGGCCTGAGCTGACCGCCTTCGAGCGCGGCTACCCCTTCGGTCTGGACGCTTTCCAGCGCACCGCGTGCCGGGCGCTGGAGGAGGGTCGCGGTGTGCTCGTCGCGGCCCCCACGGGCGCCGGCAAGACCGTCGTGGGCGAGTTCGCCGTGCACCTCGCGCTCGCGCGGGGCGGCAAGTGCTTCTACACGACGCCGATCAAGGCGCTGTCCAACCAGAAGCACAAGGACCTCGTCGAGCGCTACGGCGCCGACCGGGTCGGGCTGCTGACCGGCGACAACGCCATCAACGGGAACGCCGACGTCGTCGTCATGACCACCGAGGTGCTGCGCAACATGCTGTACGCGCGCGCCTCGGGCGGCGCCGACCCGCTGCGCGGCCTCGCCCACGTGGTCATGGACGAGGTGCACTACCTCGCCGACCGCGCCCGCGGCCCGGTGTGGGAGGAGGTGATCATCCACCTCCCGGACGACGTCACGCTCACCTCGCTGTCGGCCACCGTCAGCAACGCCGAGGAGTTCGGCGAGTGGCTGGTCACGGTCCGCGGCGACACCGAGGTGGTGGTGGAGGAGCACCGCCCCGTCCCGCTGTGGCAGCACGTGCTCGTCGGCGGGCGCCTGTACGACCTGTTCGTCTCCGAGGGCCGCCGGCCCCGCAGCGTCGGCGGCTCCGACGACGTCCCGACCGGCGAGGACCTCAACCCCGAGCTGCAGCGGCTGTTCCGCGAGGAGTCGCGCTGGACACCCCGGGAGCGCGGCGCCCGGCCGGTGCGGCGCAGCGTCCCGTCGCGACCGGACGTCGTCGACCGCCTCGACCGCGAGGGCCTGCTCCCCGCGATCACGTTCGTCTTCAGCCGGGCTGGCTGCACCGCGGCGGTCGAGCAGTGCCTGCGCTCCGGCCTGCGGCTGCTCGGCGACAGCGAGCGCGAGCGCGTGCGCGCGCACGTCGAGGAGCGCACGAAGGACATCCCCGACGAGGACCTGCGGGTGCTCGGCTACTGGGAGTGGCTCGAGGGCCTGGAGCGCGGCATCGCCGCGCACCACGCGGGGATGCTCCCGACCTTCAAGGAGGTCGTCGAGGAGCTCTTCACACAGGGGCTCGTCAAGGCGGTGTTCGCGACCGAGACCCTCGCGCTCGGCATCAACATGCCGGCCCGCTCCGTGGTGCTCGAGAAGCTCGTGAAGTGGAACGGCGACGCGCACGTCGACATCACGCCGGGGGAGTACACCCAGCTCACCGGGCGCGCCGGCCGGCGCGGGATCGACGTCGAGGGGCACGCGGTCGTGCTCTGGCAGCCCGGGTTCGACCCGCGCCAGCTGGCCGGTCTCGCCTCCACGCGCACCTATCCGCTGCGGTCGAGCTTCCGACCCTCGTACAACATGGCGGTCAACCTCGTCGGCTCGGTCGGCCGGGAGCAGGCCAGGGCCCTGCTGGAGAGCTCGTTCGCGCAGTTCCAGGCCGACCGCAGCGTCGTGGGGCTGGCGCGGCAGGTGCGGCGCAACCTCGACGCGCTCGAGGGCTACCGCGAGTCGATGACGTGCCACCTCGGCGACGTCGAGGAGTACGCCCGGCTGCGGTCGGCCCTCAAGCAGCGCGAGAGCGAGCTGGCGCGCAGCGGAGCGCAGCAGCGCCGGGCCGAGGCCGCGCGGTCGCTGGAGCGGCTCAGGCCGGGCGACGTCATCGCGGTGCCGTCCGGCCGGCGGTCGGGGCTCGCGGTGGTCGTCGACCCGGGCTTCGCTCCGGACGGCGAGGCCAACCCCGTGGTGCTGACGGAGGACCGCTGGTCGGGGCGGCTGACGTCGGCGGATTTCCCGACGCCGGTCGAGCCGCTCGGGCGGGTGCGGATCCCGCGCGGTTTCAACCCGCGCTCGCCGCACGACCGGCGCGACCTCGCGAGCTCGCTGCGGGCGCTGGGCGTGGCGGCAGGCCGGCCGTCCCGGCGCCGGTCGGCGGCGGCCGACGACGAGCGGCTCGCGCAGCTGCGGGCCGACCTGCGGCGGCACCCCGTGCACGGCTGCGACGACCGCGAGGCGCACCTGCGGTGGGCCGAGCGGTGGGCGCGCCTGCGCAGCGAGACCGACGCCCTCGAGCGCCGGGTGGAGGGCAAGACGAACTCCATCGCACGCACGTTCGACCGGGTGTGCGCCGTGCTGGACGAACAGGGCTACCTGGCCGGCGAGACGGTCACCGACGCCGGCCGGCAGCTCGCCCGCGTGTACAGCGAGGCCGACCTGCTCGTCGTGGAGTGCCTGCGGGAGCGGCTGTGGGAGCGGCTCGCCCCCGCGGAGCTCGCGTCGGTGGTGTCGGCGCTGGTGTACGAGACGCGGCGCACCGACGAGGCCGGTCCCCCGGTCCCGGGCGGGGCGGTGCAGGGGACGCTGCGCGAGATGGCCCGGCTCTGGGCCCGGATCACCGACACCGAGGCGGCGCACGGCGTGGCGTTCAGCCGCGAGCCGGACGCCGGGTTCGCACGGGCGGCCTGGCGGTGGGCGCAGGGGGCGCGGCTGGACCAGGTGCTCGACGAGGAGTCCGGCCTCACGGCGGGCGACTTCGTCCGCACCTGCAAGCAGCTCATCGACCTGCTGGGGCAGGTCGCCGACGTCGCGGCCCTGACCGGCTCACCGGTGGCCCGCACGGCGCGGCAGGCGGTCGACGCCGTGCGGCGCGGCGTCGTCGCGTACAGCTCGGTGACCTGACGGGTCACCCGCTGCCGTCGCCCGCTGCCGTCGCCCGCTGTCGTCGCCCGCTGTCGTCGCCCGCTGCCGTCACTCGTCGCGGGCCACCTCCAGCGCCTGCAGGAACCGCTCCAGCGGCTTCTCCAGCCCGTACCGGTCCGACAGCGCCAGCAGGCGCTCCGGATCGCGCGGCGTGCGGGGCAGGGCGTCGTCGAGCTCCGGCAGGGGCAGGTCGCGCACGACGGAGGTGACCGCCGGCGCGACGGCGAGGTAGTCGCGGGCGGCCAGCAGTCGGGTGCGCGCGCCCGCCGGGAACCCGTTCTGCACCCCCGCGTCGAGCGCGGCCAGCACGCCGGACACGGAGCCGAACCGGCTGATGAGCGCCGCCGCGGTCTTGTCGCCCACGCCGGGCACGCCGGGCAGGCCGTCGCTCGGGTCGCCGCGCAGGACGGCGTACTCGGCGTACGCCCGGCCGGGGATGCCGTACCTCGCGGCCACCTCCGCCTCGCCGTACGGCCGCATCTTCTCGGCGGCGTAGAGCACGCGGACGGGGCCGTCGTCGCGGACGAGCTGGAACAGGTCGCGGTCCCCGCTCACGACGTCGACCGGTCCGCTCGCCCGCGTGGCCAGGGTGCCGATCACGTCGTCGGCCTCGTGTCCCGGCGCGCCGACGGCCGGCACGCCGAGCGCGTCGAGCACCTCGAGAACGATCCCGACCTGCTGGACGAGCGCCGGCGGCTCCTCCTCCGCGCCCGCCTCGGTGGTGCGGTGCAGCTTGTACGACGGCACCGCCGCGACCCGGAACGCCGGCCGCCAGTCGAGGTCCAGCGTCGCGACGAGCCGCGCCGGCCGGGTGTCGCGCACGACGCGGGACACCAGGTCGAGGAAGCCGCGGACGGCACCTGTCGGCGTCCCGTCCGGCGCTCGTACCGAGTCGGGGACCGCGTGGAAGGCGCGGTACCAGAGCGATGGCGAGTCGAGCAGAGCGAGCGCACCGGGCACGCCGGCGAGCCTGCCAGCCCCGGCCGGGCGAGCGGGGCCAGTCGGGGGGGCTCCCGGCGGAGGTGACGACCGGTGAGCCGCGGCCGAGGACGCGGTCGACGGCGATCTCGATCACGATGCGCTGCGGGTTGGGGCGGGGCTCGCGGTAGCGCTGGGCGTAGCGGCGCACCGCCTCGGCCACCCGGTCCGGGTCGTCGGACACCCGTGGCACGCCTTCGAGCGCGAGCCAGCGGGGTCCGTCGACCTGGGCGACGACGGCGCGCGGCGAGCCCGCTCGCACGTTGGCCGCCTTGCGCGACGGCCCGTTGGTGATGACGCGGGCGAGCTGCGCGTCGGGGTCCCAGGTGAAGCCGACGGCGACGACGTGCGGCGTGCCGTCGGGGCGCAGTGTGGTCAGCGTCGCGAGGTGCCGCTCGGCGAGGAACGCGAGCACCGGCTCCGGCAGCGTGCGGGGGTCGAGAGCCACCCGGCGCAGCGTAGGGAGGGCCCCCTGCTGCCCGGCTGCTGCC
>JALYNK010000127.1 GCA_030773235.1 Actinomycetota bacterium
CTGGGACGCGCAGGGCACGTGGATGCTCGGGACGTCGGTGCGCGGCACGGCGCAGGGCGGGGTGGGCGTCGGCGGGGGCATCGAGGCGTTCACCGGCGTGGGGCGGCTCGGGTTCCTCGACACGATGGTCATCACCGCGTGGGAGCCCCCGCTGCGCTGCGAGGTCCGGCACACCGGGCGGCTGGTGCGCGGCACCGGTCTGTTCGGCGTCGAGCCGGTCACGCCCGGGTCGTCGGTGTTCGTGTGGCGGGAGGACCTCGAACTGCCGCTCGGCGTGCTCGGGAGGCTGGGCTGGCCGCTCGTCCGACTGCTGTTCGCGGCCGGTGTGCGGCTGTCGTTGCGCCGGTTCGCGCGCTGGGTCGAGGCGGGTCGGCCGCAGCGGTCCTGACCGCGGCCGAGCAGGCGCGGGCGTCAGCGGCCGGTGAAGATCGGCCGCTCCTTGGCGAGGAAGCTGCGGACTGCGGCGGTGTGGTCCGCTGTGGCGCCGGCGAGGGTCTGCAGCCGGTCCTCCTCCTCGAGCGCCTGCTCCAGCGTCCCCGACGCGGCGGAGCGCAGGGCCTGCTTCACCGCGGCGTAGGCGGTCGTCGGGCCGACGGCGAGGCGCCGCGCGAGCTCCGTGG
This sequence comes from Actinomycetota bacterium, assembly GCA_030773235.1. Taxonomy (GTDB): domain Bacteria; phylum Actinomycetota; class Actinomycetes; order Mycobacteriales; family SCTD01; genus JALYNK01. The sequence continues at coordinate 621 of JALYNK010000127.1, forward strand.
CGGCCGGCAGGACCTGGTCGGGCGGCACGACCGCCGCCGCGAGCCCCATCTCCAGCGCCTGCTCGGCGGTGAACGGCTCCGCCAGCAGGAGCAGCGTCGTCGCCCGCCCCAGGCCGACCAGGCGGGGGAGCGTGTACGACAGGCCGCAGTCTGAGCTCAGCCCGATGCCGGTGAACGCGGTCGTCCACCGGCTGCCTGCGGCGGCGATGCGGACGTCGCACACGCACGCCAGCCCGAGCCCCGCGCCCGCCGCCGTCCCGTTGACCGCGGCGACGACCGGCTTCGGCATCGTGGCCAGGGCCAGCGTGAGCGGGTTGTAGTGCTCCGCGACCGTGTCGAGCGCCGCGTGCGGACCGCGGCTCAGCAGATCGGCGTGCTCGCGCAGGTCCTGCCCGACCGAGAACGCTCGCCCGCTGCCGGTCAGCACGACGGCCCGCACGTCCCGGTCGTCGGCGACCGCGCGCACCGCGTGCAGCAGCGCGCTCTTCGTCTCGAGCGTCAGCGAGTTCATCTGGTCCGGACGGGCCAGCGTGATCGTCGCGACGCCGTCGGCGGTGTCGAGCTGGACGGGCTGGGTCATGCGGACTCCTCCTCGGCGGGGCTGCGCGTACGCCCGCTGCGCGGGGAGCAGGAGTCTGCCCCCGCCCGAGGACACGGCGGGCAGTGGCACCAGCGCGGGCGTGCAGGGGCAGGGGCGCTGGCCTCTCGGCGCCCGCATGCACGAGAATGGTCACCGCCCGCGACCCGTCGGCCGCGGGGCACGCCCGATCTGGAGGTTGGTCCCATGGCGGCGATGAAGCCGCGTACCGGCGACGGTCCGCTCGAAGTGACCAAGGAGGGCCGCGGCATCGTCATGCGCGTGCCCCTGGAGGGCGGCGGGCGCCTGGTCGTCGAGCTGAACGCCGAGGAGGCCGGCTCGCTCGGCGACGCGCTCAAGGCCGTCGTCGCCTGACCCGCTCGTCCTGACCCGCCCGGCGCTCCTCTCCGCGAGGAGCGCCGGGCGGACCGCCCTCCGGCGAGGAGCCTCGTGCCTGACGCGCCGCCCCGCACGACCCAGCAGCCCCGCACCGTCCAGCAGCCCCGCACCGTCCAGCAGCGTCGCGTGCGCAGCGCGCCCGAGCTGCCCGCCGTCGCGCTGACCGGCGAGGTCCCGGCCGACGTGCCCGTGCTGGCGCTGCCGAGCCGCCCGGACGAGTCGGTCGGCGCGGTCGCGCTGGGCTCCGCGCCGCAGGGCCTGGACCTGCCGGCGCTGCTGCGCCGCGAGGAGGCCAAGGGGGCGCCGGGCGAGCTGGTGGCGTTGCCGGTCGTCGGCGCGGAGCCGCTCGAGCGCGTGCTCGTGGTGGGCACCGGGAGCGGCAGTCCGGACGACCTGCGCCGCGCCGGCGCTGCGCTGACCCGGCGCGTGCGGTCCGCCAGCGCGGTCGCGCTCGACCTCCGCGAGCTGGCACCGGACGACGCCGGGCTGCGCGCGCTCGTCGAGGGCGCGCTGCTCGCCTCGTACGGCTTCACGCTCGTGACCGGCAAGGAGCCGCACCCGCTGGGGCAGGTCCTGCTGGTCGTCCCGGACCCCGCAGCGGCTCGGACCGCGGTGGAGCGGGCGCGGATCACCGCACTGGCCACCTGCGTGGCGCGCGACCTCGTCAACGCACCGCCCGCCGACGCGACTCCCGCGTGGTTCGCCGACCGCGCCTCCGACCTGCTCGTCGACCTCGAGATGCACGTGCGCGACGAGCGCGCGCTGGCGGCCGAGGGCTTCGGCGGGCTGATCGGCGTGGGCCAGGGGTCCGCGCGCCCGCCGCGCCTGTTCGAGGCGGTGTACCAGGGCGGCGGCGACACCCACGTGGTCCTCGTCGGCAAGGGCATCACGTTCGACAGCGGCGGCCTGTCGCTCAAGCCCAACGACAGCATGCAGACGATGAAGGGCGACATGAGCGGCGCGGCGGCCGTGGTGGCCGTGCTGCGCGCCGTCGCCGACCTGCGGCTGCCGCTGCAGGTCACGGTGCTCGCCGCGCTCGCCGAGAACATGCCGAGCGGCAGCGCGTACCGCCCGGGTGACGTGCTCCGCCACTACGGCGGGCGCACGGTCGAGGTGCTCAACACCGACGCCGAGGGCCGGCTCGTGCTCGCCGACGCGCTGGCGTACGCCGACCGGGTGCTCGAGGCCGATCTCGTCGTCGACGTTGCCACGCTGACAGGGGCCATGCCGGTGGCGCTCGGCAAGCGCACCGCCGGGTTGTTCGCCAGCGACGACGCGCTCGCCGCCGCGCTGCTGGCCGCCGCGCAGGACGCCGGCGAGGCGCTGTGGCGGATGCCGCTGGTGGAGGACTACCGCGCCGCGCTGGACTCGCCGACCGCGGACCTGCGCAACATCGGCGATCCGCGCAAGAAGCTCCAGGGCGGCTCGATCACGGCGGCGCTCTTCCTGCGCGAGTTCACGGGCGGCCGCCGATGGGCGCACCTCGACATCGCCGGGCCGTTCTGGTCGGGTGCCGACGAGGACGAGCTCACCAAGGGCGGGACCGGCTACGGCGTGCGGCTGCTCGTGCGGTGGCTCGAGGCCCTCGCGGCCGAGCGCGCCCCGTCGCCGGCCTGACCCGCGACGCGTCGCAGCCCCGCCCCCGGCGGAGGGGACGGGGCTGCGGGGACGTACCGGCTACTGCTGTGCGGCCGAGGCGAACTGCTCCGGCAGCGCGCCGGCGCCCGGCCGCCCGCGCTCGGCCCAGTAGCGGTCGACCTCCTCGACGGCCTTGCGGGCGTCGTCGAGGTCCACGCCGATGCCCTCGGCGATGGCGGTCCCGAGCTGCTCGTCGACCCGCAGCCAGTGGCCGACCATCCGCTGCTGGATGGGCACGTCGCACTGCCCGAGCAGGGCGATCATGTTGTTGCGCAGCTCGTCCTGGTCGCGCTGCTCGAACGTGCGGTACGTCAGACCGGCCTGGGCGTAGTTGTTCTCCCGCTCGATCGTCGCCTTGGTCTTGTCGGCGTCGTAGTGCGGGTGGTCCCAGTCGCCGCCGCTCGGGGCCTCGACGAGGCCGCCGTTCCAGCTCGGCTCGAAGTTGATGTGCGGGTTCGAGCCGGTGCCGTCACGGGTGAAGCTCATCTGCCCGCCGACCTGGTTGGTGTTGGGGCGGACGCGCGGCGCGTTGATCGGCAGCTGCAGGTAGTTCGGGCCCACGCGGTAGCGCTGGGTGTCGCTGTAGCTGAACGTGCGGCCGATGAGCATCTTGTCGTCGGAGAAGTCCAGCCCGTCGATCAGCACGCCGGTGCCGAACGCCGACTGCTCGGTCTCGTTGTGGAAGTCCTCGACGTTCTTGTTCAGCGTAATCGTGCCGACGTGGCGGTACGGGAACTGGTCGCGTGGCCAGTACTTCGTGTCGTCGAGCGGGTCGAAGTCGAGCTCCGGGTGCTCACCGTCCTCCATGACCTGCACGTACATGTCCCAGGACGGGAAGTCACCGCGCTCGATGGCCTCGAACGTCGCCTTGGACGCGTGACCGAGCTCGGTGGCCTGGATCTGGTCGGCCTCGGCCTGGGTGAGGTTGGCCTCGCCCTGCTTCGGCAGGAAGTGGAACTTGCAGAGCACCGCGGTGCCCCCGGCGTTGACGAGCTTGTACGTGTTGACCGCCGAGCCGCGGGTGTGCATGTAGTCCTTCGGGATGCCGAAGGTGCTGAACAGGAACGTGAGCATGTGCATGGACTCCGGCGTCAGCGACATGAAGTCGAAGATCCGGTTGGGCTCCTGCCGGAAGGTGATCGGGTTCGGCTTGAGCGAGTGGATGACGTCCGGGAACTTGATCGCGTCCCGGATGAAGAACACCTGCAGGTTGTTGCCGACGAGGTCCCAGTTGCCCTCCTCGGTGCGGAACTTGATCGCGAAACCGCGGGGGTCGCGTGCCGCCTCCGAGGAGTCGCGGCCGCCGATGACCGTGGAGAACCGAAGGCTGATGGGGGTCGTGGTGCCCTTGGTGAACACCTTCGCGCGGCTGTAGGTCTCCACCGGCTCGTCGCCGCACATCCCGGTCGGCTCGAAGACCCCGTGGGCGAGGAACCCGCGTGCGTGCACGACCCGCTCCGGGATCCGCTCGCGGTCGAAGTGCGAAATCTTCTCGATCAGGTGGTAGTTCTCGAGCGTCGCCGGGCCGCGGGCGCCGATCGTGCGGCTGTTCTGGTTGTTCTCGACGGGATGGCCCTGACGAGTCGTCAGGAAGCCGTCGCCGTTCCTCGGCTGGGTCTGGGTCACGAGTCCTCCAGAGGTCGCTCGGCGGGTGGGCGAGGTTCAGCGGCTGAGTGGGTCAGGTGCAGCGGGTGGGTGGTCGGCCGCGGCGGGACACGAGCCGGTGCGTCTCCGGCGGGCGGCACGGGAGGCCGCCGGAGCCGGAACGGTGTTCTGCCCGCCTCGGAGCGCGACATGCGGCGCCACGCGTGCGCTGCGCAACGGGTCGGGGCCGAAGATCAGGCGAGCGGGTCAGGCGGGTGGCGGGTCGGCGACCGCGACGAGCAGGCCGCCGCCGACCGGCAGCAGCGCGGGCACGAGCCGCGGCTCGTCGCGCACCGCGCGGTTCAGCTC
>JALYNK010000128.1 GCA_030773235.1 Actinomycetota bacterium
CGCCACCGCCGTGCTGGCCGGGCTGGCCGTGCTCGGCAGCCTCACCGGGGCGCCCGCCGCCGCACCGCAGCCGGTCGCCGCGGCGTCCTCGTCCTCCGGGCCGTCGTCGCAGTCAGCACCCACCGGGGCCGCTGTCGAGGTCGCGCTCACGTCCGCGGCCGCCGCAGCGCGGGTCGAGGTCCAGGGGTCCGACGGGCGCGTGCTGCTCGACGGCCGGCTGCGCGCCGGCGAGCGGCGCGTCGTCCGAGCCGGCGACGCGCTCCGGGTGCACGTGCGCGGCGGTGAGGTCCGGCTGCAGTGCGCCGGCGACGCCGCCACCGGTTCGGCCGGCCGGACGTTCACCTGCCGCGCGGACGGTCTCGTGCGCAGCGGTTCCTAGACTGCCCGGATGCCCGCTGCGCCCCGCGTGTCCCTGACGACGCTGGGCTGCGCGCGCAACGAGGTCGACTCCGAGGAGCTCGCCGGCCGCCTCGCCGCGGCAGGCTGGCGGCTGGTGGAGCCGGGCGCCCCTGCCGACGTGGCGGTCGTCAACACGTGCGGCTTCGTGGCGTCGGCGAAGAAGGACAGCATCGACACGCTGCTCGCCGCCGGCGACGGCGGCGCCAAGGTGGTCGCCGTCGGGTGCCTGGCCGAGCGGTACGGCGAGGAGCTCGCACAGCAGCTGCCGGAGGCCGACGCGGTCCTCGGCTTCGACACCTACCGCGACCTGGCCGGTCACCTGCAGGCGGTCCTCGACGGCGCGCCGGTGCCGTCGCACACGCCTGTCGACCGGCGCCGCCTCCTGCCGCTCACACCTGCCGACCGTGCCGCGGCCGCGCAGGTCCGCCCCGACGACGGCGAGCTCGGCGTCGGGCTGCCGGGGCACGCCGGTGGCCCGCAGGTCGTCCGCCGCCGGCTCGGCAGCGGCCCGAGCGCACCGGTCAAGCTGGCGTCGGGCTGCGACCGCCGCTGCGCGTTCTGCGCGATCCCGCGGTTCCGCGGCGCGTTCGTGTCGCGGCGCCCCGCGGACGTGCTCGCCGAGGCGCGGTGGCTGGCGGCCGACGGGGTCCGCGAGATCGTGCTGGTCAGCGAGAACAGCACCTCGTACGGCAAGGACCTCGGCGACCTGCGCCTGCTGGAGCAGCTGCTGCCCGCGCTCGCAGAGGTCGACGGCATCGAGCGGGTGCGCCTCAACTACCTCCAGCCCGCGGAGATGCGCGACTCGCTCATCGACGTGCTGGCCGGCACGCCCGGCGTCGTGCCGTACTTCGACCTGTCGTTCCAGCACGCGTCCGGACCGCTGCTGCGGCGGATGCGCCGGTTCGGCGACACCGAGCGGTTCCTGGACCTGCTCGCCCGCGTCCGGGCCGCGGCGCCCGAGGCCGGCGTCCGGAGCAACGTCATCGTCGGGTTCCCGGGCGAGACCGAGGCTGACGTCGCCGAGCTGGAGCGGTTCGTGACGGCGGCGCGGCTCGACGTGCTCGGAGTGTTCGGTTACAGCGACGAGGACGGCACCGAGGCCGAGCACCTGCCCGACCACCTGCCGCAGGAGGTCGTCGACCAGCGGTTGGGCCGCATGTCCGCGCTCGCCGAGGAGCTCACCGCGCAGCGCGCCGAGGAACGCGTGGGGGAGACGGTGCACGTGCTGGTCGAGCACGGCTCGGGAGAGGGACGGGCCGCCCACCAGGCGCCCGAGGTCGACGGGAGCACCTTCCTGTCCGCCGGCCCCCACTCCGTCGGCGCGCTCGTCCCGGCCGTCGTCGTGGCGAGCGAGGGGGTCGACCTGCACGCGCACCCGGTGCGGGCGAGCGGCAGCGCGGGAGCCCGGGTCGCGTGAGCCCGGGCCGCGTGGGCGGGGCCGTCGTCGCCGTCGGGGACGAGCTGCTGCTCGGTGACATCGTCAACAGCAACGCCGCCGAGCTCGGGCAGGCCCTGGCCGGGGTCGGGGTCCCGGTCGTGCACTCGGCCATGGTCGGCGACGACGTCGACCGGCTGGTGACGGCCCTGCGGCGGGGGCTGCAGGACGCCGAGGTCGTGGTCGTCACCGGTGGGCTCGGACCGACCAGTGACGACCTCACCCGCGACGCCCTCGCGCTGGTGGCCGGCGTCCCGCTCGAGCGGGACCTCGCGATCGAGCAGGAGCTGCGCGAGCGCTTCGCCGCGTACGGCGCGCCGATGCCGCTCGACGTGCTCCGCCAGGCGGACGTCCCGAGCGGAGCGACGCCGCTGGCGAACGCCGCCGGGACCGCACCGGGCCTGCGGCTGGAGGTCGACGGGCGGCTGGTGTTCGCGCTGCCCGGACCCCCGCACGAGCTGCGCACGGTGCTCCGGGCGCACGTGCTGCCCGAGCTGGCGCGCCGCACCGGGACCGTCGTCACGACCCGCACGCTGCGCTGCGCCGGCGTGGGGGAGAGCGCCGTCGCGGAGGTCGTCGAGCGGACGGTGCAGGTGCCCGAGGGGGTCGACCTCGCCTACCTCGCGGGAGGCGGCATCGTCCGGGTCCGGTTCACGACGGCAGGTGACCCGGGAGTGCTCGAGCCGATCGTGACCGCGTGCGCGGCGGCTCTCGGGAACGCCGTGTGGGGACGTGACGACGACACGCTGCCCGGCGTGGTCGCCGCGCGCCTGCGTGCACGGGGCGAGACCGTGGCGACCGCCGAGTCGCTCACCGGTGGATCGCTGGGCGCCGCGCTCACCGAGCTGCCCGGCTCGTCGGCGACGTACCGGGGTGGCCTGGTCGTGTACGCCACCGACAGCAAGGCGAGCGTCGCGGACGTGCCGGCGGACGTGCTCGCCGCGCACGGCGCCGTGTCCGCGCAGGCCGCCGAGGCCCTGGCGCTGGGCGCTCGGCAGCGGTTGGCGGCCGACTGGGGGGTCGCCACCACCGGCGTCGCCGGACCGGAGCCGCAGGAGGAGCAGCCGGTGGGGACCGTGCACCTCGCCGTGGCGGGTCCGAGCGGGACGACCGTGCGGAGCGTCCGGCTGCCCGGCGACCGCGACCGCGTCCGGCTGCTGGCCGTCACCGGCGCGCTCGACCTCCTCCGCCGCTCCCTGTCGTCCTAGGGCGTACCGGGCGGGAGCCGCCCGGGGCGGTTGCCCGGCGCCGCGTGCCGCCGGGAGGGCGCACGTCGTCGGAGACGCCGTGCGGCAGGTCCGCGAGGCGCTGCACACGCTCTGTGGCGGGTGGGTCAGACGCGAGTACCGTGGACGGGCCGGATCGAGAGCGGGAGGGAGGCGGACGTGGCGGTCCTTCGTACGCTGATCGGCGAGGCCCTGCGGGCCATCCGCCTGCGCCAGTCCCGCACGCTGCGCGAGGTCAGCTCCGCGGCCGGCGTGAGCCTCGGGTACCTGTCCGAGGTGGAGCGCGGGCAGAAGGAGGCGTCCTCCGAGCTGCTGGCGAGCATCTGCCGCGCGCTTGGCGTCCGGCTGTCCGACGTGCTCCGCGACGTGAGCGAGTCGCTGTCCGCGGTTGAGCCCGAGCCCGTGCCGGTCGTGCTGCCGGCTCACGTCCCCGCGCTGGTGCGGGTGCGCACCGCGGGTCGGGGCGACGTCGTCGCCGCTGCCTGACCGCTGGTCCGCGCCGCCCCGGCGCTGCCCGACCGATCCTCCCGCCGCACCTCGCCGACCCGCCTGCGGAGCCCGCGCGCCGCCCGACGGCCACCCCGGCTCCCGCCCGTACGTCCTGGCGCGCCGCTCCGGCGCGGTTCACGCCGGCGGACGCGCGGTGCGGCCCGGTGCGCGGGGTAGGGGGACAGCGACCGGCGAGCGTCGCTCGCCTCACGTCCGTCCCCGGCAGGCACAGGAGCGCTCGATGGCCAACCCCTTCGTCAAGGGCTGGAAGTACCTCATGGCGGCGTTCGGCGCGAAGATCGACGAGCGCGCCGACCCGAAGGTGCAGATCCAGCAGGCCATCGAGGACGCACAGCGGCAGCACCAGCAGCTCACGCAGCAGGCCGCGGCGGTCATCGGCAACCAGCGCCAGCTGGAGATGAGGCTCGCGCGGCAGATGAGCGAGGTCGAGAACCTGCAGAGCTCCGCCCGCCAGGCGCTGCTGATCGCCGACCAGAAGCGCGCCGCGGGCGACGCGGCCGAGGCGCAGCGCTACGAGCAGACCGCACAGGCCTTCGCCACCCAGCTCGTCGCCGCCGAGCAGGCCATGGAGGACCTCAAGGCGCTGCACGACCAGGCGCTGCAGGCCGCCGAGCAGGCCAAGAAGGCCGTGGAGCAGAACGCGTCGATGCTGCAGGCCAAGCTGGCCGAGCGCAGCCAGCTGCTGAGCCAGCTCGAGCAGGCGAAGATGCAGGAGCAGGTCGCCGCGAGCCTGCAGTCGGTGTCGCAGCTCTCGGCGCCCGGCAACACCCCCTCGCTCGGGGAGGTCCGCGAGAAGATCGAGGCGCGGTACGCCCGGGCGCTCGGCTCCGCTGAGCTGGCGTCCAACAGCGTCGAGGGACGGATGCTCGAGGTGCAGAAGTCGACCCTCGACATGGCCGGCGCGAACCGCCTCGAGCAACTGCGGGCGGGCATGGGCGGCCAGCTCCCGGCCGCCGGCACGCAGCAGCAGATCGGCTCCGGGGGCACCGGCGGCACGCAGACCGGCGGCACGGGCGCCTGACCGCTCGGCAGGGCGCGGGCCGTCCGCCGCCGCGCTCTGCCTCGGCAGGCATCTCGGTGGCGCGCCTGCCCCGGCAGGCCGGCTACACCGAGCCGGGTGACGTCGCGGCCAGAACGGAGAACGGCGCGCCCCACGGGTCGGCGAGCACCGCGAAGCGGCCGTACGGGGTGTCCGTGGGCGGCACGCGCAGGTCCCCGCCGCGCTCCCGCACCAGGTGCACCGCGGCGTCGGTGTCCGCCACCGAGAAGCAGGTCGCCCAGCCGGGCGTCCCGCCCTCGTACCCGCCGCCGATCCCGCCGAGCGGCGGGCCCGCGGTGGTGAACGTCGTGTAGCCCTCGACGCCCTCCACCGCGTCGTACCGGAACCCGAACACCGCCGCGTAGAACCGGCGCGCGGCCTCCGGATCGGGGCTCGCCAGCTCGTTCCAGATCAGCCCGCCGGGCTCGGCGTAATGCCGGACGCCGGTGTTGAGCCCCGACTGCCAGAGCCCGAACGGCTGGCCCTGCGGGTCCAGCGCGATCGCCATCCGGCCCATGGGTCCGACGTCCGTCGGGGCGACGACCACGGTGCCGCCGGCCTTCGTCAC
>JALYNK010000129.1 GCA_030773235.1 Actinomycetota bacterium
CGACCACGCGGCTCCGCCTCGCCGAGGATGAGCTCGTCGCCCGACCCGCCGGCGAGCCAGTCGTGCACGTCGGCCGGCAGCCGGGCGGCGGCGCGCGCCTGCTGCTCGGCGAGCAGCGTCAGCACGGGGTGGACCGGAGCGGCGGCACGGCGAGCAGCGTCAGGCCGTCGCCGTACGGTCGCGCGGTGCACCCGGCGGAGCGCGTGGCGGTGGTGGGCGCCGCGCTGCTGCGCGACGACCCGCCCCGGGTGCTCGCCTGCCGGCGCACGGCGCCGCCGGCGCTCGCCGGGCAGTGGGAGTTCCCGGGGGGCAAGGTCGACCCGGGGGAGAGCGACGCGCAGGCGCTGCGCCGCGAGCTGCGGGAGGAGCTCGGCGTCGACGCCGAGCTCGGCGCGCGGCTCGGCCCTGACCTGCTCATCGGCGACACCGGCGTGCTGCGCATCTACGTGGCCCGGTTGCGCGACGGCGCCGAGCCCCGGCTGCTCGACCACGACGAGCACCGCTGGCTCACCGCCGACGAGCTCGACGACGTCCCCTGGCTGCCCGTCGACCGCCCGCTGCTCGACCCCCTGCGCGCCCTCCTCCGCTGAGCGCCTCTCGTCCCCGCGCGGACGTGCGAGCCCCACAGGACCGCGCTCGTGCGCCCGCAGCGACGTCGCCACGCGCGGCCGTACGTCGCTCCGGGCGGACAGGCGCTACCCGAGGACCGCGCATGCCCGGGCCTGCGGGCGGGTCAGCGCAGGAGGGCGTTCAGGCGGTCCAGGACGCCGCGGCGGGCCTTGGTGGCCTGCTCGTGCTCGAGGACGTGCTCGAGCGTGCCGCGGTCGACGTCGTCCAGCCGCTCCAGCACCTGCGCCACGGTCATCTCGTCGTACGACGGCCACGGCAGCCGCGCCGCCCGGCCGGCCTCCGCAGCGGCAGGCGTGTTGGGGACGAACTGCTCGTCGGCGGCGAGCTTCGCCTGCTCGGTCGCGGCCTTCTCCTCCTCCGACAGGTGCTCCCAGGCCGCCTTGGGCAGGTAGCGGTGCGTCCGGTCGCCCTCGCGTGCGCGGGTGCGACCGTCGACGTCTGCCACTCCTCCTGCGTCCAGGCGTCGAGGTGCTGCGCCGCCTCGGACTCGTGCGCCTTGTCGGACGTGTAGCCGCCGCCGCGCCGCTTGTACTCGGCAGCGACGAGCTGCGCCTTGCGCGCGCTCCACTGCCCGGGGCGCCCGCCCTTGTCGCTGGTGAGGATCTCCGCCTTGATCTGCTCGCGGAGCTCCGGATCGGTGTACTGGCTCTGCGCGCTCACGACCGCCGGGTACCCCTCGCTCCCGCGCCTAGACTGGATCTCGCCGGAGCACCGCTCGGCGACCCCTCCAGCCCCCTCGGGAGCCCCCGGCATGCCTGCGCCCGCGACCGCTACGCGCACCCGCGACGACATCCGCAACGTGGCGATCGTCGCCCACGTCGACCACGGCAAGACCACGCTCGTCGACGGGATGCTGCTGCAGTCCGGCGCCTACACCGAGCACCAGCAGGAGGAGGGCGCGGTCACCGATCGCGTCATGGACTCCATGGACCTCGAGCGCGAGAAGGGCATCACCATCCTCGCGAAGAACACCGCGGTCCGGCGCAAGGACCTGCTCATCAACATCATCGACACCCCTGGCCACGCCGACTTCGGCGGCGAGGTCGAGCGCGGCCTGTCGATGGTCGACGGCGTCGCGCTGCTCGTGGACGCGTCCGAGGGGCCGCTGCCGCAGACCCGCTTCGTGCTGCGCAAGGCGCTCGAGCAGAAGAAGCCGGTCATCCTCATCGTCAACAAGGTCGACCGCCCCGACGCCCGGATCGCTGAGGTCGTCGACGAGACGTACGAGCTCTTCCTCGACCTCGACGCCACCGAGGAGCAGATCGACTTCCCGATCGTCTACTGCCAGGCGAAGACAGGGCAGGCGTCGCTCACCCGACCGGCCGACGGGCAGAGCCCGGACAGCCCCGACCTCGAGCCGCTGTTCCAGGTCATCCGCGACACGATCCCCGCGCCCACGTACGTCGACGGCGCGCCGCTGCAGGCCCACGTCACCAACCTCGACGCCTCGCCGTACCTCGGGCGCCTCGCGCTGTGCCGCGTCTTCAACGGGACGCTGCGCAAGGGGCAGAGCGTCGCGTGGTGCAAGCAGGACGGCACGGTCGAGCGCGTCCGCCTCACCGAGCTGCTGGGCACCGAGGCGCTGGAGCGCGTGCCGATCGACGAGGCCGGGCCCGGCGACATCGTCGCGGTCGCCGGCATCCCCGACATCACCATCGGCGAGACCCTCGCTGACCCCGAGGACCCCCGCCCGCTGCCGCGGATCACCATCGACGAGCCGAACATCTCGATGACGATCGGCATCAACACCAGCCCGCTCGCCGGCCGCAGCGGCAGAAAGCTCACCGCGCGCATGGTCCGCGACCGGCTCGACAAGGAGCTGGTCGGCAACGTCTCGATCCGGGTCAACACCACCGAGCGCCCGGACACCTGGGAGGTGCAGGGCCGCGGCGAGCTGCAGCTCGCGATCCTCGTCGAGGTGATGCGCCGCGAGGGCTTCGAGCTCACCGTCGGCAAGCCGCAGGTCGTCACGCGCACGATCGACGGCAGGCTGCACGAGCCGGTCGAGCGGCTCACCATCGACGCGCCGTCGGAGTACCAGGGCGTGCTCATGCAGCTCATGGCGCTGCGCAAGGGGCGCCTGGAGCAGATGGTCGACCACGGCACCGGCTGGATCCGCATGGAGTACGTCGTGCCGGCCCGCGGGCTCATCGGATTCCGCACCGAGTTCCTCACCGAGACGCGCGGCACGGGGCTGCTGCACCACGTGCACGAGCGCTACGAGCCGTGGTTCGGCGAGATCCGCACCCGGCCGACCGGCTCCCTGGTCGCCGACCGCAGCGGCCCGACGACCGGCTTCGCGCTGGCCAACCTGCAGGAGCGCGGGGTGCTGTTCGTCGGCCCCGGCACCGAGGTGTACGAGGGCATGATCGTCGGCGAGAACTCCCGGGCGGACGACATGGACGTCAACCCGACCAAGGAGAAGAAGCTCACGAACATGCGCGCGTCGACCGGTGACGTCCTCGTACCGCTGATCCCGCACCGCCAGCTGTCGCTGGAGCAGGCGCTCGAGTGGTGCCGCGAGGACGAGTGCGTCGAGGTGACGCCGGCGACGGTGCGCATCCGCAAGGTGGTCCTCGACCAGACCGAGCGGGCCAAGGCCGGGCGGCGGGGCAAGGCCGCCGCCGCCCCGCGGTAGCCGTGGCCGAGCCGTCCGCGGCGGGTACGCCGGACGCCGTGAGCTCGTGGTCGGGAAAGCTGCTCGTGGCGACGCCCACGCTGCTCGACCCCAACTTCCGGCGCACTGTCGTCCTGCTGCTCACGCACGACGAGGACGAGGGCGCGCTCGGGGTCGTGCTCAACCGACCCTCCGCGACGGACGTCGCCGAAGTGCTGCCCGGCTGGGAGGACGTCGCCGCGGCGCCGTCGGTGGTGTTCAGCGGCGGGCCGGTGCAGAAGACCGCGGCGGTGTGCGTCGGTCGGGTCCGGACCGCGCTCGCCCGTACGCCCGGGTGGGCGCCGCTCACCGACCCGGTGCTCGGCACCGTCGACCTCGACCGGGCGCCGTGGGACGGGCTCACGCACGTCCGGGTGTTCGCCGGGTACGCGGGCTGGTCGAGCGCTCAGCTCGAGGCCGAGGTGGACGAGGGTGCCTGGTGGGTGCTCGACGCGCTGCCCGGCGACCCGTTCAGCGAGCGCCCCGAGCTGCTGTGGAGGCAGGTGCTGCGCCGCCAGGGCCCGCCGCTGGCGTTCGCCGTCCACTACCCGGAGGATCCGGGCCTGAACTGAGGCGGGCCGGCCGCCCGCCGGGCGCGGGGATCAGTCCGTGCGGCGGCGGGAGAGGCGGGTCCGCGCGGCGACGGGCAGTCGCCGCACGAGGTAGGCCGGATCGCTGCGGGCCAGGCTGACCACCTGGGCCACGGCGAAACGCACTCCTCGCTTCCTGCTCTCCGCGACGTCGGGCGGCAGCAGGTCGCCGCTGAGCGCCGCGCGCGGCACGGACCGGTAGCGCGCGCGCAGCTCGCGGCTGGAGAGCAGCGCCGTCCGGCCGAGCGGCAGCGGCCCGGTGGCGCCGTAGGCGAACACCTCGCGCAGTCCGGCGGTGGCGGTCGCCATCGCCCTCTGCTGCCGCGCGGTCAGCTCCCGCAGCCAGCGGCGGTCGCGGCCGGCGTCGATCGGGTCACCGGTGCGCGTCCCGCCCTCGACGATCGCCGGCTGACCGCGCTCGCGCTGCACCTCGTGGTGGCGGAGCAGGTTCGGCGACCACTCCTCTCCGAGGAACTGGAGCAGCTGGCGCAGCACGGGCTCCGGGTCGGACACCAGGTCCTCGTAGCGCAGCACCACGAGCCGGTCCCGCAGCGTCTTGCGCCCCGCGGCGCGGACGAGCCGCAGGTTCGACCGCCGCCAGGAGCGGACCGCGCTGGCGAACGAGCGTCCCCGCCGCATCTGCGAGGCCACGACCGCGCCCGGGTGCCGGACGATGCCGACGACCTGGGCGTCCGGGAAGACCTCGTCCAGCAGCGGGAGCTGGTCGATGTGGAACGGGGTCTTGTCGCCCCAGCGGGCCTTCCCCTGCGACCGGGCCCACGCCGAGAACATCTCGTCGTAGAAGCGGCGCAGGCGCTCGTTCATCTGCTCGTCCGACACGCCGTACCGCCGGTACCAGCCGGCCCCGTCGTGCTGGTCCGGGATCACCTTGGCCGCCGCCACGGCGCGCAGGAACCCGGACTCGTCCGCGATCGCCAGCCGCTCGTGGCTGTCGAGGATGAGCCGCAGCAGCGTCGTCCCGGACCGCATGGTGCCCACCAGGAAGACCGGTCGCATCTCCGCCTCCGGGGTCGGGCCGGGTGGAGCGCGAGCCAGCCGACGGTGTGCGGTCGAGGTTCGCACGCCGACCCCGCTGCCCGAGCAGGGGCACGCCGCGCAGGCTCGCCGTCGCCCTCAGGCGGCCTCGCGCAGTCCGCGCAGGCCCTGCGCGGCGGCGTCGATCTCGGCGAGCAGCTCGTCGACCTCGCTGGACAGGTCGCGCGGCTCGCCGGTGCGCAGCGCGTGCTCCAGCCGCCCGGCGCGCTCGGCCAGCCGCAGCGC
>JALYNK010000130.1 GCA_030773235.1 Actinomycetota bacterium
CCGCAACGGCTGCAGGTCGCCACCGGGCGCGCGGCGGGCTCGCGCACCGGCGCCGACAGGTCGCCGAGCTGCGGCGGGCCCATGACGCTGAACAGCAGCCGCTCCAGCAACCGCGCACCGCGCCCGCCGCCTCGTCTCACGCCCACCCGAATCCCTCCCGCCGCCGCAACGTTCCCGTGCCGACCGCTCACCCGTCCTGGTGAGGGCCGGGCGGTCAGGTCCCGCCGAGCGGCTCGCCCAGCAGTCGCGGTTGAGCCCGTCGGCACCCGGCGCCTGTCGGGGGCCCAGCTGTCGGGGGCCCAGCGCGTCGGGGCCCATCGCGTCAACCGGCCAGGCCGTCGAGCGCCCGGGCCACCGGCTCCGGCACCGGCACCGGGCGCCGGGTGGTCCGGTCGACGTACACGTGCACGAAGCGGCCGACCGCAGGGGTATGTCAAGGAGCGGCGGGCCTTCGGCGTGCCGGTGGGGTCGTTCCAGGCCAACAAGCACCGCATCGCCGAGCTGCGTCACCGCGATCGACGCGGCGACCGCGTTCGTCGACGCCTGCCTGCTCCTGCACAGTCGCGGGCGGCTCGGCGCGGTCGACGCGGCCAAGGCCAAGTGGTGGGCGGCGCAGGTGCAGAACGACGTGGTCGACGCATGCGTGACGGCGACGCGCGGAGTGCGGCCCTCAGACGTGCTGATGCCGGCGCTGTCGGGGGCTGGAGATGTTCGCCGGGGGCGAGGATGGCGAGGTCGGCGTGCAGCCGGTTGCTCTCGGCGGTGCGTTGCACGACGAGCTCGTCACGGGCGTCGACCAAAACCTGCGCGGGCCTCCCGATCAACGCCTCAACATCGGCATCGGACACCGAGCGGCGCGGGACACCGGCCCGGCCGCGGCTCGTCGACCAACCCGTCAATCCGGTCGACCACAAACCGAGCCCGCCACTTGCCCACCGTCTGCGGCGTCACCCCGAGGTCGGCTGCGAGCTGCGAGTTACTCGCCCCCTCCGCCGCGGCCAGCACGATCCGACTCCGCAACACCAGGGACTGCGCTTGCGACTCAGGACACTAGCCGAGGAAGCCCGACAGGGCGCCTGGCCCGGGGACGAGTGGCAGCCTGGGCCCGAGGTCGTCCGCTGCCTGGGTTATCGTCGCGGAGGTGTGTGCGCTGCGCGTGGCCGAGGCGGGGTGGGCAGCCCCCGAGCACGCCTGTCTGATGTACGAGGGTGAGGACGGATTCCTGAAGGAGGGGGTTCGCTTCCTCGCCGAGGGAGTCGCTGCAGGTGACAGCGTGCTTTACCTCAGCACTCGCTCTGAAGATCAGATGCGGGTTGACGTGGCCGCGCTCGGCGCTACCGATCAGCTCGTCCGCGCCCGCAGCCTCGCGTTCCTGTCCTATCCGCCAGAGCTGGATGTGGTTCCGGAGGAGCAGCTTGCCTACTTGGCGGAGGTCAGCGAGCAGGCGATGGCCGTGGGTCATCGCGGTCTGCGGGTGCTGGCCGAGCTGACTGCTCTGGCGGGCGATCCAGTTCGGCGGCGGGCGCTGCTCCGGTACGAGCATCTGGCCGACCGCTACATGACGACTCACCGGATGACGGCGTTGTGCGTCGTGGACCGTGGCAGGGTGGGGGATGAGGCTGCGGCCGGCGTCGATGCGCTGCATCCGAGCCACATGGGCTCAGGCCCCGGGTCCGGGTTTCGGCTCCTGCCAGCCGCTGACGGGCTCCGGATCACCGGCGCCGTTGACGCCTGGGACGCTGACCGTCTCGGGGAACTGCTTCTGGCGATCACTGCGGAGGGCGCCGAGGTTCGCCTCCACCTCGAGCATCTGCAGTTCATCGGTGCTCGCGGCTTGCGAGTTCTTGCCGAGTGCCGGGAGCGGCTCGCCGGAGGAGGTGGCCAGCTCCGCCTCGTCGGTGCGAAGCCCATCGTGCAACGCGCGGTAGGGGTCCTCGGCCTCGACCTGAGTTGAGCAGATCGATGATCCAGGGCGTGCGCACGATCACCTTGTCCGGGGACACGGACAGCGTGCCCGCCGCCCGCCGTTTCCTCGCGGATGAGCTGCGGGGCCGGGTCGAGGAGGACGTGCTCGACACCGCGTCGCTGCTCGTGAGCGAGGTGGTCACGAACAGCGTCTTGCACGCCCGGACAGAGACCTCGGTGCAGCTCAGCTGGAACGGCAGTGGCGTGGTGGTCGAGGTCAGCGATCACAGTCCACTGCGGCCGGGGCGCCGCCCGCATTCCGCCGAGTCGATCACGGGGCGTGGCCTCGATCTGGTCGAGGGGCTTGCCGACGACTACGGGCTGATCCTCAGGGCGGTCGGCAAGACGGTCTGGTTCACCTTGGGCGACGTCCAGCCGCCGGGTCCCAGCGGTTGGGAGCACCCCGAGGCCTCGAAGTCGTCCGGCGGCAGTCCCGTGGTTCTCGCGGGGCTACCCGTGACGCTGTGCGAGCAGCTGGCTGATCACAACGAGGCGGTGTTGAGGGAGTACGCCCTGGTGTCTCTCGCCGCCGGGAATGGTCGAGAGGCGGCCCTGGTCCGCGACGCCGCCCGGGCGCGGGAACTCGTCGCCAGCGCGATCCGCGCCGGCATCGCAGCCAGGCGGGCGGCCGGGAAGAAGCCGCTCTCGATCGATCTGAGGCTGCAGGTGCCGAACCAGGACGTACCGGCCTTTCAGGCTCTGGCCGGCGTGTTCGCCAGCACCGAGCGTGCCGTTGCCGACGGGACGCTGCTGACCGCACCAGCGGACCCCCAGTTGACTCACCTGCGGGACTGGGTCGTCGCTGAGATCGTGCGTCAGCTGGGCGGCCGGCCGCCGACCGCCTGGTCGCCCCAGGCTGCTCGCGGCCAATGACGTGAGGCGTGCGCCGGCGTGTCCCTGTCGCCCGGTCGCCGGCACTGCGGTGTCCTTGCCCGAGGGGCGCCACGACCCTGGCCAAGCGCTACCGTAGACGGCCCGCCTGGTCAACCCGCCCCCGCGGCTGGGGCGGCCGCGGGGGCGCGGTTTGGAGCACCGCGACCGGCGAACGGCCTGGCCCTACGACCGTCAGATCATCGGTCCTGCGCTGCTTGACTGACCCTGCGGGTCAGCCGTTCGACGCCAGCCGTCTAGGAGGCGGGAACCAACCGGGCGGCTGGACGGCCAGGCGGCTGGGGGGGGCTACGCGGCGCCCGCCTCCACCAGCGGCCGGGCCGGGGCGTGCACCGCCGGCAGCGTCACCGCGCGCAACGGCACGGCACGTGCCGTGTGCTCGCTGCCGTACGTGGAGCGCCGGGCCTTGCTGCAGGGCCTCGGGCTGGTCGGGCCGTGCTGGCAGGTGATCGACGCTCTCGACTGCGACCCGCTGGACGCCCTCACCGGCTGCCTGGAACTGGGCAGTGAGGGCGTGGTCGCCAAGCGCGCCGACGGGCGGTACCGGCCCGGACAGCGATCCGCGGACTGGGTGAAGCTCAAGACGCCCGAGTGGCGCTCCGTGCGCGCGGAGCGACGGGTTCAAGGATCAGCTCACCACGTCGAACAGGTGCGCTGTGCCGGCCGACCGCTAGGTCGTGGGAGCCGGGTCCCCGTCGGGCGCGGCGGGACCGCCGCCGGGCGTTGCGGAGCCGCCGTCCGGGGCATCCGGGTCGCCGTGCGGTACAGATGCGCCGTCCGGCGCCGGGACGTCGTCGGGCGCCTCTGGAGTCGTCATGCCGCCGGACGCTACAGCGCCGACAGGGCGACCCCAAGCCCCTAATCGCCCGCACTGTGGCCCGCCGCGGGCTGGCAGCTGAGCGGTCGGGCAGCACGCTGAAGCAGGGCTGGCGCGCGTCACTGACGCCGTCGGTCCCGCTCATGCCGCCTGTACGCGGATCACAGGCGCCCCGCCTTCGGCTGTCCGCTGCCAGACTGCGGCCCTTGTAGAGAGCAACCCTGATCGCGCTCAGCGGGGTGCTCGTCCTGATCGCCCTGGTTCTGCTCCTGGTGGGGTTTTATTTTCGCCCTGCGGCGAGCCGATAACCGACCCCCCTCCGGGCGCGCCCCCCGCCCCGGCATCCTGCTACCGGGGGCACCTGTTATTAGCGCACCCTGGCCGCGCGTGTGGCCCCGGCCGTCGCTCACTGTGCTGCGCGCCGCTCAACTGCGCGGCGGCGCGACCGGACCGGGACTGCTAGCGCGGGGATTAGGAGGCGCACCTCCCGCCCGATCACCGCAGCGCGGGTCAGTGGAGCGTGCGGCACGTACCTCGCCGAGATCGGCACCGACGCCACGCTGCACCAGGCTGCGCACTACTCCGCCACCGCGCTTCAGCCGCGGTCACGTCGGACGAGCGGGGCAGGGGCAGCGGAAGCGTTCAGGCCTCGGCGTTCACCTCGTAGACGTGCACGTCCTCGACCTGGACCGGATCGTCCGGGGCTGTAGTGACCATGGCCGCCATCTGGCGAGCCTGCTCTTCGGACTCGAAGACCACCAGGCCGTGGCCCGCTTCCTCGTCGCCGAACCAGGTCCCTCTCACGAAGCCGGGGGCTCCCTTGACCTGGGGCACAACGTTGTCGTGAAGGCCGGAAATGGCCTCGGCATGCCTGGCGGGATCGATCCGCACCTTCACCAGCACCGCATACATCATCGGACCTCCAGATCGCTCCAGAGCGACGCCGCCGTCGCCGTCGCCGTGCCGTGCCGTGCCGAGTCTCGCCCCGCCGTACAGGGCGAGCCATGGCTCATCCTGACTAGGGCAGGCCGCACAGGAACGCGAGGTGGAGATCGATCCTCCGCCAGGCCCTTTCGACGAGATCGTCCGACCTCCGCCGACGTGCTCAAGGCGCAAGCTGAGGTGCCCTCAGCCACTGGGACCGGGTCTCGAAGGCGCACCCGGCGCTGGTCGAGGCCCGTCAGCAGCGCGTCGTGCTCGCTCGCCTGTTGGCTGCGCTGCGCCTGCCGGTCGGGGAGGCCGGGAACCAGCAGGCCGGTGCCCGGCCGCAGCGCCGGGTCGGGGTACGTGGGGTGTACGACATCCCGCGGAGCGGTGTCGTGAGGCGCCGTGCGTCCTCGGAGCGCGAGGCCGGCCTGTTGCTCCCGGAGCTGGCGGACGCGCCGCTGGTGGACCGCTGGCTGAGGAGCAGGCGGCTCGGGCAAGGCGGGAGCGCGCTGAGGTGGAGGAGCGGGCCGCGCAGGC